>JACOXK010000098.1 GCA_016182335.1 Deltaproteobacteria bacterium
AGGTCATATTTATAACCTACATCTCTGAACCCAGGTCCAAAGGCAAGAAGGCGCGTTAATTCGGGAGCGAAATAAACTCCTATTCCAATAATAAAAAGTAAAAAAAGAGACAAATAGGTAAAGCACACTCCTATAAACTCTGAAGTTTCTTCCTCGGATTTATTTCTTAAATACTGCGTAAAAACAGGAATGAAAGATACGGAAAGTGCACCCTCACCCAATAAAGTCCTTAAAAGATTGGGGAGGCGAAAGGCCACGATAAAAGCATCTGTTGCAGTTTTATCGAAATATCGAAAGATAAGCATATCTCTGACGAATCCAAAAATGCGCGAAAGAAGTGTGGAAAGGCTAACAACGACAGTGCTTTTAAATAAATGACGAGGGCTCGTTGACATTTAACTAGATACCATGATACTGAGTTTCTCACTTATGGCAACACATAAACAAGCAGAGAAGAGAGCTCGTCAATCGCTCAGACGTCACGAACGCAATCGTCACTTTCAAACCAAGCTGGTCAATGCAATAAAAAAATTGAGAGCTACAACTGATAAAAAAAGGGCTGAAGAACTTTTAGGTCCAACTGTATCAGTTATAGATTCCACAGTTTCTAAAAACGTCATTCATAAAAACACTGCAAATCGATACAAATCTAGACTTACAAAATTTGTTCGTTCCTTAACTTTTTAAAAACAAGACTCTCATTACGAAAAAATAAAAGAAGTGCAGCGTTGACAAACTAGATGCCATAAGACACAAAAATACGGAACAGTACGCAAATTTTATAAAGAGGTGAAAGCTTAAGTATTTGAAATCATTGCTTGGGGACGTAGCTTAGTTGGTTAGAGCGCCGCGCTGTCACTGCAAATAAGTCATTTTTGAAACAAAAATAAAACTCAATAATTGCAAGCACTTTTCCCCGTAAGTCTTTCTGGCATATTGATTTTTGACATCTTCCATTTATATCCATTTCTCTCCTTTTATAAGAAGTTTGCAAAACAGTGTCCCAATTTTGTCCCACTAAGAGGACACAGGAGGAAAAAATATTTTCAAAAATATTTACTTTTTTATACTATGCAATTGTTATTTCTCTGGGTGCTGGAAGTTTCAATTTCCTAGTCAATAAAATGCAAAATTTGGCCATGGAAGCAGCTTCACGTCCTTGGCCTGATCCTCGCATCGAAATGAAGCAAAATAACGATCGAGACCCATGGATTGATGTAGTCAGAAATGGAAAAGTCATTTTACTTTACAAGGATAGAATCAAAAAGAAAAACAGTGTTGAACATAAAAAAACAAACTGATAGGGAAATCTATTATGTCACCGCAATCAGATAAGAGTATTCAATGGCGATCGATTCATAAGAGCGAAATTGAGGAATGGAGACGACAATTTGAGGAATTGAAGGATTTTGCAATTCGCGCTGGGTTCTCACAAGAGAAGTTTGAAACAGAGCTCGCTCAACTCATTGATGACGCAGATTTGCGTGATTTTTGGTTTTTCGCAAACTCATATGTCAACACACATAGAGGCACAAAATTTTCAAAATTCTTAAATGAGGCTATAAGCGAGATTCGTAGCTTTGGAATAGTTGAGCCATCAAGAAGAAATCGCCTTATAAAGTCTATGAAAACGACAAGGAGGAAAGTTGAGTCAAGAAAAAGATAAGAAGCAGTCTGGGAATAATGTTATAGATGAGTGGATCAGAAAAACAGACGAAGGAGCTAAAGGCGCACCATCTGCGGATGAAATCTTAGCAGAATTTGAACGAGGTGATTTCTCAAGCGTTGATCCAGCTTTTTTTGAAAGAACTCGTGAGGAATGGGATCAGCTCGTTAAAGATAGATACTCAAAGTACCAAAAAAAGAAAAAAATGCGCAAACCAAAGAAAGACAAAGACATCAATACAGTTCTTTGAGAAGGTCGCGAAATAGGATGCATTATCCATACTTGTCCATTTAAAGAGGTTCTAGAAAAAACCTTATCCCTACCAAAAAACAACTCCTGAAATTGGCTTTTATCAACTAAGGTCGCAAAAAGCTCTCTATTACCCGCTATAACTTTCCAAGTGACCCTCCTCCTCGGTTAAGCATTGAATTTGACAGCTTTACTTAATTTTATGGTTCGCCAATCATGCGTCAACGGGGCGCATTTCATATTTTTCTAACCCTCTTTGGTACGATTTAATTCGAGTCAATGCGTGAAAATAAGCAATTTATCCTATCATTTAATAACATTTGCACGAGTCACCGTCTTTATCGGTTTTGTTTGCTCTATAAATTTGAGTCATGCTGATTCGGACTCAAGCTAGCCCCCTATATTATGTGGAGACAATTAGCGACTAAACGGGTAAGAGAGCCGGAAAGCCCTAGAAATGGATTATGACAAGATTATAGAACTTGCATTAAGCGATGAGTATCCTGTAGAAGAAGCTCTGATTGCTGCTTGTGCCTATTCAGAGCGATTTAAAGATAAAGTCACAGCTGCTTTGTCTGTATATCCGAATGACAATACGAGACATAGTTTGAGAGGTGCATTAAAGGGCATCAACAAAATTCCATCAAATATTGCTCTGCAAATCCTACGAGCAGCTCACGCTCAGCAGCGTAATTCATCAGCCAAACGCATGATATCTGATAAGATAGCAGAAATTGAAACTAGCCGTGATGAGTAATTTGTTTACCCTTTTAAAAACTAGCTTTCCTCTGTCCAGTTGATGTAAAACTTAGCTCCCTTATAGTGATTTAAATCAAGATCAAGATCCAGTTTGTTACCAATTTCGTCGCGAGCAATGAGAGATGCTAAGTGTACAATAATTTTAGTTTGCCCATCTCTTCGATTGAAGTTATTGCGACATTGATCAAAATTAAAAGGTGCGGTTAAAGTATTTTTGGAATCCATAATCCACGGTCCCATTTGCCGAGCGCAATAACCATGTCCATCACGAGGACCAAAATCAACATAGATATCTTGCCTTCCTTTGTCAGATCGTGATTCAATATAACTTTTATGTAAGACTTCTGAGTCATCATCGAATTCTAAAGTGAGATCAATATTTTCTCTCACACCCCCTACGATAAACGTCTTACTAAAGTACGCATCCACAAGTTTAGGAGCTTGTCTATCTTCCTTGTAATCTGAATCTCCTGGGTGAATGATTTCAACATCCGCTGGTATTAAATTCAATTCTCTGCTTTTGGAGGAATGTTCTGATCCTCCATAATATGTATAATAAGTTTTGAGAAGTTCTGTCTTGGTTGCCCCCCCATAAGCATACGGTAGTAAGCTCAGGCGAATTTTGTTTCCAAAATGATCTTCTACATCTAGAGCACTTAATTTGAGAGTACCCAGAGGTGCAAATTTTGGAATTCTTAGTTCATAGTGATAAATATCATCCCCTATATATTTAAATGAATCTCTCAACGGAAAAGCATCCATAAGATCCATTATTCTTTTCTGCTCTTCTGTGGGGTCTGGAGTTCGT
>JACOXK010000099.1 GCA_016182335.1 Deltaproteobacteria bacterium
ACCTGCTAAAAATCTGAAAAAAAGACAAAGCTTCATACAAAAATATAAAAAAAAATACATTCTACAAAAGTTTTTCAGCTCTTATGAAATATTCGGGTAGAGGAACTTGGGAGCTCTCCTCTGGGTGGTTATCATTATGATAACCAGATCTACGGGCAAGAATTAAACTTCAAGTCCTGGATAATGCCTTTTGGAGAAGTCAGATGTACTCGTAGTAGCTGGGAAGTAGAGTAATGTCTATGGAGCCAAGGGGTACACAGTTAGCGGCCCAGTACAAAAGAGATGACGAGATCTGCCCTGATGGATCTCTTAAAGTGTAGAAGTTTGTATTTCATCTGACAGTTACCTCAGGATCGTAAAAACGATGTGTCAGTTTTTTAAGTTCATCCCATGTAGCCGTTGGATCTACGCCGTAGTTTTCTGGATTTCATCGGGCTTCGTGGTCTCTTGCCCACTTGCCAAAACTACGCCGCCTCACATCCACTTCTTGTACATCGACTCAGAACTTTACCTCTTGCTTCCTTCGGATTCTGGGTCACTCCGGATACCCTTGCATTTGGTTAGCGGTTCCCGGAATCTGGGCTGCTAGGGACTTTTATACTGCACCCTAGTTATCACCCATGATGGGCGCACAAGAAATAGCCACGACCTCTGAGGGGCCGTGGCTAACTTTTAAAAGACTAGGAGCATTGGGAATAGCGCTGCCCCGTTTTTGAAGTCTCTGATTTTTCTTCCGTGCAGCAATAGGAATTGCTTTTCTTCCATTCTTCAACGCCGCCCGTAAATCTAAATACATTCTCAAACCCAAGCTTGCCTAACTTCTCAGCTGCTTGATGACTTGCATCACAACCATTGTTTGCACAATACACAACGATCCAATCGTGTGTTGCAAGAAGCTTTTTAGCTTCACGATCTAGTTCATTCACCGGAATGTTAATGGAGCCAGGAATGTGATTTTGTAGAAAATCATTGCGTGGCAACACGTTGACAAGCACAGGATGTTTCTTCCCTGGCTCAATCATGTTCACTAATTCTTTGTACTTAATTTCCTTCATGTTTTTACCCTCCTTGTTGGGTGAAGTTAATACCTTGAAGTGTTATCGGTATCTCTGCCGATTTATTGAGAAAGGCCGGATTTGACCTTAAGTAGAATGTTATCACTTTGAAAACCTATTTCAAGTAGTCTCATTTAACATATTGAAATTACTATGTATTTTGAATTAATGAAAGAACTTCGTCATCCTCGGTCTGATCAAAAACAGAGTAAAAAAACCCAACTGATCCGAAAGACTCAGGCTCGTACAGGCACTGCACTTCATCAACCATTTTTTGAATTTTAACCATTGAATCTGGTGCTGCTACAGGAACAGCCACAATAATTTTTGAAGCCTTGCGTTTTCGGCAAGCGGCAACGGCCGCCTGCATCGTTGCACCCGTGGCTAGACCATCATCTATTAAAACGACTACTTTGTTGTGCAGTTCGATAGCCCTCTTTTGTTTTCGATATTGAGCAGCCCTTTTTTGTGCAAGCTTCCATGCCTCATTCTTTGCTTTTTCAAATTCTTCTTTTGAAACTCCAGCTAATTTTATAACCTCTTCATTGATCGCTACAGTACCTTGATCATCAACAGCTCCCATTGCTAATTCTGGATTTCCAGGACAACCCATTTTTTTTACAATAAGCACATCTAATGGCACTTGAAGAAACCTGGCCACTTCTGCAGCAACGACTATTCCCCCACGCGGCAATCCCAAAACAACTACATCTTTGGCTTGACTATATTTTTCAAGTCTCTTGGATAATTTTTGACCCGCATCTTTTCTATCGTAAAAGTAGGACATGTCGATATATGTAAAATTATGCCGATAAGGGGAGGGGTTGTCATCATGACAAAAGTTGAGGAAAGTAACCCTTCAGAAGTTGTGGAAAAAAATGAAAATAAGTATTGATCAACAAACGACTTGACCCCATCCATACTTTTTGAAATAGAAAGAAAGATGGCAGCACATGAATAAATTAAAAACATTAGAATGGCGAACCACTAAAAACGATATTTTCATCCAGTGGAAAGATCAACATGAATCGACTTATCCCTATTTGTATCTTCGATGTCTCTGCCCTTGTGCTACTTGTAGAGAGGATAAGATTGCCAAGGATAGCTCGCCAGGGGACGCTGCTGCATCCCTCGCGCTAACAGTAGGAAAAGAAAACTTAGAGCTTAAACAGGTAGAACCCATAGGTAACTATGCACTCCAATTTCGCTGGAGTGACGGTCACAATACAGGAATTTATTCTCTAGACTTCCTTCGGGGCATGTGCCCATGTCCCCTATGCCATAAGCAACAATAATTGGCACGGATTTTGAAAAGAAAACCGTCAGGCAGGTTTTTAGAGGGGCACTTCTTCAAAAGATAATTCAGATACAGAGGCTTCTATAGGCCATTTTTCGATTTTTGTTTTTTCATCCGTAAGCACAAGAATGACAACATTTTTTCCCGTCCAATAATTTTGTGCAATATGCGTCACTTGTTTAAGATTAATACTTTCAACTTTCGATCTCCAGTTTTTAAGCTCTTCACTGGGAAGACCTAAAGAACGGTATAGAAGCAATGTACTTGCCATCGATTCAACTGTTTCTTGAGAGAGCAGAAAACTTCCTGAAAGATGAGCCTTAGCCTGCTTTAAATCTTCTTCACTCGCAAGATCTTGAAATTTTGAAAGCAATGAAAATATTTCTTGAACTGTTTTTGAAAGCTGGTCATTGCGCGTAAAGGTTTGAATGGCCCAATGCCCAGTCATCATCCCAGGTTTTAACTGACTGTAAATAGAGTAGGTAAGCCCCAAATCATCTCGTATTTTTTGATTCAGAAGAGCTCCAAAGGCACCCCCAAAAAGATGATTCGAAACAAGATATTGGAAATAATCTGGATGAGTTCTAGGTATTGCCAAAGTCCCGATACGAATCTGAGATTGTGATAAACCTGGCTTGTGAATAACATAAATTTTACTTTCCTTGAGGGACGGAAAAATGGAATTCGACGACTTTGATAAAGTAGTCTCACTCTCATTTTTTCGAGATTCCTCGCTATTGCTCGGAATGACAACATGAGAATTTCCAGCCCATCCTGCAAAAAACTTCTCAAGAAGCCCATGCATTTTTGAAGTTTCAAAATCACCCACAACAGCTACAACTGCATTGTGAGGAATTAGATGCCCCTTATAGAACGACACAACATGCTCTCTTTTGATATTTTTTAACCCGTCCAAGGTCCCAAGCTGTGGAGTTGCATAGGGGTGCTTATCATAGAGTTTTTTTATAAAAGAAAGAGATGCAAAATCAGACGGATCATCTCGGATTTGCAACAATTCGGCCTGGTACTGCTTTTTTAACCGTTCTATTTCTTTTTGGGATTGGCGCATTTTAGTGATTAAATCCTTTTCCCGCAGCCATTGACCCTCCAAAACATTATATTATATGGAACGTTGGAAGTTTGTGATCTTCAAAATAATACACTTCTAATCCACTCGAAAGTTTTTTAACTTTATACTTTGGAAGAGGTATTTCTTTTCTGGATTGAGTACACTGTGTCGACATAAGAAGAAATATAAAGATAAAAATGCCCAAAGCCAACCTCATGATTCATTGCCTTGAGGTAAAAGAACAATTGTAGTTTTGCGGTTAGGTACAAAAAAAACCTCAGCCGCCTTTTGAATATCTTGCGCCGTGATACTTTCGTATTTTTTAAGATCCGAGAAAAAATGTCTGTAATCTCCATAAATAAGTTGATTATATCCCAACTCGCGCGCCACCGTATTGCGGGATTTCAACCCGAAGGCAAACGATGTTGAAAGATTATTTTTAGCTTTAATAAGCTCACGATCCGAAACTTTTTTATCAATAATGTCTTTAATTTCTTCAATAAGCATCTTCTCTCCTTTTTTAAGAGAGCTCCCAGGCTTCATAATAAGATAAAATAGGAAAAGCCCTGCGTCTTTTAAACCATAGTAACCAGCGCCTACCTGGGTAGCCACCTCTTCCTCATAGATAAGCCTCTTGTAGAGCCTCGATGTATTTCCAGACGATAGAATTTTTTCTAAAACTGAAAAAGCATAGCTCTCGGGGGTTCCAACTTTGGGCACTTGAAAGACTGTCATCAACATCTCACTCTGTGTAACGTCATGAATCATTTTTCTTTTTTCTGAAGGCTCCAAGGAAATTTTAGGCATTTCTCTGGGTGGAATAACCTGCGAAGGTGCGGAACTATAATATTTTTCCAAAAGCTTGATGGCTTTCGACACTGAAAAATCTCCCACAAGAGCAATCGTCAGATTATTTGGAGAATAATATGTTTGATAAAAATCCTTGCACTGATCTACAGAAAGGCCTGTCACATCTTGCATAAATCCAATGACCGGCCAACCATAGGGGTGCTCTGGAAAGGCGAGAAGAAAAAGCTCTTCATACATTTTCCCCATAGGATCGTTATCAGTTCTAAGCCTTCGCTCTTCTTTGACAACTTCTCTTTCAGAATCAAGATTCTCCTTTGTAATATTAAGCCCTGTGAGACGATCGGCCTCTAACTTGATAAGGAGTTCAAGTTCAGAGCTCTCAATATTCACGTAATAGGCTGTGTAATCGTTGGATGTGAATGCATTATTATTGCCCCCGTGGGAAGCAATTAATTTATCGTATTGTTTCTTTCCAAATTTCTGTGTGCCTTGAAACATCATATGCTCAAACAAATGAGCAATACCCGTCATCCCCTTTTTTTCGTGACCTGAACCCACATCAAACCAAGAATAGTAGCTTATGGTAGGGCTTGTATGATCTTCACTTAGAAGAACCCTCAAACCATTTTTGAGAACATGCTTTGCGAGGGCTGCCAAGCAGACAGTGGCAATCTTTCTCATGAAAGTAGTTTTGAGTATATTCTTTAAATCGTCAAGGTTTTTGATTTCGTCTATTATTTAATCACTTGTGGGGTGTTTAAACACCTTGATTTATAACCCAATAACAAGTCTTAACTCATTGAAAATATTATATTTTATAAATATCTAAAATTCCTGGCATAAGACTTGCTCTTTAGTAAAGTAAAAGGCCATGAAAAAGACGATTTTACTCCTTATTTTTATCGTGAGCGCCTGTGCTCTAATATCCTGTAAAAATATGACGCATCCGTACGGAGTGGAACCAACTGGTCACTCAATGAGTACCACTCCCGTTCTTACACAAACCGGAGCACTAACAACATCAAGTCCGCTCTGTCCCCCAACAACTTCAGGGCCTGTATCTAATATTATCCCCCCTAGTGAATTTTTTATTCCGGGAACTCCTGGTACATCACAACCTGGGATCGATAACCCCGGCACTACAACACCAGGAACACCAGGGATTGGATGGACTTTACCGGGTGGGGTACAATCTTCGACAACAAGTTTATCAGATCTGCTCAATAAGCTCGTGCTGATTAAATACTTACCTGTTTCTCAAAAACTTCTGTTTATTGTTTTTGTAAATCTTGCTCCACCATCTACCCAGACCTTAATACAACAAGCTCCACAAACTTCTATTTATCAACCCGCTCAACAGGTTTGGAGTAGTAATGCCACTCAACAAGGCTTTGACATGCAAAGTTTTGCTGATACGCTTAACTACTTCAATAATGGCGATGCCTTGGAATTTAGTCCTTCAGTTCTCATTTTAGGAGTGGATTCGTCAAACGGAATTGAACCATCTTTTTTCTACGATGCCATGGTGTGTGTTATCTATGGATGCCAGCTGCGGACGACTGGAACAGATTCTTGGCTTGTCCTGTCTTCTTCAATACCACCCTGGACAGGTTTTATTCCTCGAGAATAACAAACTTTCCAGCAATGACAGCACATCACGATTATGCTAGAAGAATGGGCTTATGGACGCCTACAAACAAGCTGGAGTTGACGCCAATTCTGCTGACCTCCTCATTGACGATCTTACAGATAAAGCCTCAAAAACATTTGATAAACAAGTCATAGGTGGCTTGGGTGGTTTTGCCGCCCTTTATGAAATTGATCTTTCCACTTATTCAAAACCCATTTTGGTTACTTCTACTGACGGTGTGGGCACAAAATTAAAAATTGCCATGATGGCACAAAATCATAAAACCATTGGCATCGACCTCGTCGCCATGTGCGTCAATGATATCCTCTGTACGGGTGCAGACCCAAAACTTTTTTTAGATTATTATGCCACTGGAAAACTAGACCCAGCTGTTTCTAAAGAAATATTTGAAGGAATTCTCAAAGGTTGTGAAATAGCAGGTTGCTCCCTCGTAGGTGGTGAAACAGCAGAAATGCCAGGTTTTTATAAACCTGGAGAATATGACTTAGCAGGTTTTGCTGCTGGCTTTGCCAATAGAGAGAACTTATTCCGGCCCGAAGATATTCATCCAGGAGATGTTCTGATAGGCATTGCTTCTTCCGGATTGCACAGCAATGGATATAGCCTAGTTCGAAGAATTATTGTCTCACCTGACAAATCCCTTCTGGAAGAACTCCTCAAACCCACCCACATCTACGTAAAACTCATTCAAAAATTAAGAAAGTTGATGACTCTTAAAGGCATTGCTCACATCACTGGAAGTGGTATCCCAGGCAACTTACCTCGAATATTACCAAAACATTGTAAGCCTATTATCAAAACAGAAGCTTGGAAAAAACCTGCTATTTTCGAATTTCTCAAATCTGTGGGCACGCTTTCAGATCAAGAAATGCTCAACACTTTTAATTGCGGCGTTGGACTTGTTCTCGTCGTTGATAAAAATCAAAGTAATAGTTTACTATCAGCAATTCACCAAGAAAACTTTGAAGCCTGGCCTATCGGACACATCATCAAAGCAACCGACAACGAGGTTCTCTTTGAATGAAAAAAATCGTTGTCTTAGCAAGCGGGCGCGGCAGTAATTTTGAAGTTTTGGTTCAGTCCCGGACTCATAAGTTTTTTGCTGCTGATATTGTCGCACTCATCACAAATAAAATAGATGCTCCAGTCATTAAAATAGCTCAAGAAGCTCGCACTCCCGTTTTTATTATCAACGATAATCAGAAAATATTTGAAAAACTTCGAGAATTAAGTCCAGATCTTATCATTCTAGCAGGATACATGAGAATTTTACCTCTCTTCATTGTGCAAGCTTTTAAAAATAAAATCATCAATATTCATCGCTCTCTTCTTCCCTCTTTCCCTGGGATAGATGCACAGCAACAGGCGTTAGACAGGGGTCCTTAAGCTTCGCATTCTTGAGCAAGAACATCACATACTGCCTCAGGCTGTAAAACTTTACTGCGAGGACAAACTTGTCGTACGTAACTCTAAAGTCTATATTCAAGACTAATGCTTAAAGATAAATTTTCGGTCGTCGTCATCGGACAAGACTTACTAAGCTACATCATCGCCCTCGAACTTTCTCTTAAAAAACAAGATGTGTGCTTGGTAGCACCTCCTCTCCAAAAATATCCAAGCCTGTATTTGAGAGATTCTTCTTACATACTTAAAAAATTGGGGAAGTTAGGAATTTCCCAATATGAGATCAAACACCTCTTTTTGGACGGGTCCTGCTTTCAAGTTTTAAGCCCTCATTTTAGGCTCGATTGCACCCCGGGAGTCCAAGATCTAAGCCATGAACTTCAAAGAGAATTTAATCACACACCTAACCCTCATCACTCCGCCAAGTTTCTTGAGGATGTTACAAGCTCGAAAATGGGAAGAAAACAATACCGTGAAGTAAGAACTTTAATCGAGCGACCCCATACGTGGACAGAAAAACTATCCTTTCCATTCTCACCACTTGCCTACTTTCAAAACTTCTTTTCATTTCAAAAGGACGGCACCTATGTGAACGGTGCAGCTCATGGCCAGCTTATTAAAATAATCAAATCGCACCTTCATGCCCATAAAATTCCTATCCTGGAATTGCACATCACAAATGCTAGACATAATTTCAAAAACTGGATTCTCAATCTCAAAAACGTTGATGGAACTCTGTTCACTCAGAGAATTGTTTCCGCACTTGCGCTCAACTATTTTCAAAAAGAAAAAAAACTGTGGAATGGCTTTGAAAAAAGTGGGGAATATGCACAGCAGTACTCGACTAAATACTTCTTCAATAAATTAAAAAAGCCAGAAGGAATTAAAGATCATTTTCTCTATATTTTTGAACCTAACAAGAATATCGTAGCTGATAATATTTTTTGCGCACATCTTTCTGAAACGAAAAAAGAATGCCAACTTGATATTTCGTTCCTCTCTGAA
>JACOXK010000100.1 GCA_016182335.1 Deltaproteobacteria bacterium
AAGAAATATTTGAAATGGGAAGAAAAAAATAAAAAAAATCATTCTCACACAACCAGGCTTTTCAAATTTTGAATTTTTTCACAGCTTCTGAGGGGTTACTCTATGCCTGAACAAAATCCTGGACTAATCAGATAGGACATCGTATACTACATCGTATGAAGGTCACAGCGCTTCTTCCCGATGAACTGGTCGATGATATCAGATCACTTTCGAAGAGAAAAACTCTAACTGAAGCTCTCATATATGTTCTTGATGAGTGGCGCTCTATGAAAAAGTTACAATTTCTCACAAAGCAACTGAAAGCTCATCCGTTGAAATTTCAACAAGGCCTTTCGGCGCATAAAATTCGCAGTCTCAATCGAAAACGATGATTCTTGTAGATACTTCAGTGTGGATAGAGTTTTTTAAAGTGCACGAACCTTGGCACACATCCTTAACAATGCTTTTGGAAGAGCGTCAGGTGACCACTCTTGAATGTATTTTTGGAGAACTATTGCAAGGAGCCAAGTCCCATAAAGAAGTGAATTTTATTTTAGAATATTGGAATTATTTAAATAAAATCGATGTTGAAAATTTATGGATTGAAGGTGGTAAATTATCTTTTAAAAATAAATTTATTTCCAAGGGGGTGGGTTTGATTGATATAGTTATATTGTGCGCTGCTGTGAATTCTCACTCTAAGTTATGGACTTTAGATCAAAAACTCCTCAATGTCTGTCCTGTTGAGTTTCAGTATCAATCTCTAAATTAACTTACTCACTTTTCGAATTGAATGCCTTCTAAGGGTGTAATTTTAGATGCTCGCCTAGAGGGTAAAATCGTGACAAGGTAAGAAAGAAGAATGCCTGTCATGGCAATAAAAATAACAGAAAGAAAGTTAATAGAAACAGGAATCGTTCTTGAATAATAAATATCTGGAAGTTTTAAGAAAGGAAGGTTTGGAATCAAAAAACAAATAATAAGCCCCACAACAAGCCCTAGAACCGTTCCACAGCCACCAATCATCAATCCCTGAAAAGTAAATATTTTTTGAATTTGTTTAGGACGAGCACCTAAAGCTTGTAGAATAGAAATGTTTTTGAGTTTATTTGTGACCATCATGAAGAGGGTTGAGAGGATGCTAAACGATGCGATGAGAATTGCAAAAGAAAGAATAATAAACATCGCAATTTTTTCGAGTTGAAAGGCATAAAACAGGTTTTCATTTTTTTGCTTCCAGTCCACAATTTCAAAAGAATCAAGGAAAGTGGCGATCTTGCCCATAAATTTTTTAAGTGCAAATGGATCTTTCAATCGAATATCTAATCCTTCGATGCGGTCAGGGGCATTGATCAATTTTTGTCCTTCAGCAAGATGAATAAAAACATATTGAGAGTCCACTTGGAGAACACCAGACCGAAAGGAGCCTACTACTTCAAATTGTTTTGTTTTTGGGAGTCCGCCTGCTGGTCCCATTGTTTCAAAGGGCGAAATCAGTTTAATCTTTTCCTCGTCATAAATTCGAAGTCGTCTTGCAATTTCACTGCCTACAATAATTTTGGGTATTTCTTGAGAGCTATTAAGTAGCTTGATAGTAGGTTGGGTTTGCGAAAGAGGGCTGATTTTTTCAAGAGATTTTGAAAAGTCCATGACTTGATCAATGGTTTTTGGATCAATGGCCTTCATAACAACCCCAAGGGAAGAATGATTGGTTGAAAGAATCATTTCTTCTTCAATGGATGGGGACACTCCTACAATTTCTGGAATATCGCGAAGTTGCTTTAGAATCTGAGCAGATGCATTAAAAGTGGAAGAATCCTTTTTAAGAATGTGAATGTGAGGGGAAGTGTTAAGAAGATTATTTTGCAATTCCTGAGTAAAGCCGTTCATGACGGAGAGTACTATGATGAGTGCGGCAACTCCGATGCACACCCCAATCAGTGAAATAAGGGTTAAAAAAGAAACCGTCCCACGCTTTTCGCAAAGTAAGAACTGCAACGCTATTTTAAATTCAAACACTTATCTCTTTTAACATAGGGAGTGAATTTCTGTCATCTTGCTAGGCATGGGGTCAGGTCGTTTGTTGACCAATACTTTCAAAGTATTGGTCAACAAACGACCTGACCCCCCCCATCATGACCAATTGAAAAAGTTTTCTTTAATTATGATGTAAATCATATTTTTTTTTTTAGTTTCATATACCCTCAAGGTTTATGTTGCATTCGTTAAAGATAGGCTGCCTTGTCCTGGTGAGTATTTCTTTCGTTCGGACTTCTTTTGCTGATTTCGATTTCGAAAAATCTCAAACATTGATGCAAAAAACAGATTGTTTGAGTTGTCATGCTCAAAATCAAAAGATTGTCGGTCCTTCTTTTCATGACATTTCAAAAAAATATCAAAGTGATCCACAAGCTCTCCCCCACCTTACAAAATCTGTTAAAAATGGGGGCTCAGGACATTGGGGAACTATTCCTATGCCTGCCCATCCAACACTCAGTGAAGATGAGATTAAAAAAATGGTCGAAGGTATTCTTTCATTGGTGAGTCAAGGGGAATCAGAAAAACGGGTTGAAGAAAAAAAAGCATCCATTTCGCAACTTCAAAATGCTACTTCCCAAGACATTGTAAAGGGGCTCAATCTCTTTCAGGGAAAAATAAGATTTGCTCATAAAGGTCCCAGCTGCATTGCTTGTCATCATGTGAAGAATGATGCCGTGATGGGAGGTGGGATTTTAGCCAAAGACTTAACTGAAGTTTTTTCAAGGCTTGGAGAGCCTGGTGTTCGAGCTATTTTAGGAGCTCCACCCTTTCCTGTGATGCAACAAGCCTATAAAGACAAGGCTTTAACAAAGGATGAAATCTTTGCATTAGTCTCCTTTTTGGATGATGCAGATCAGAAAAAACTTTATCAGCAGCCTAAAGACTACGGCATGGGGTTATTTTTGAGCGGAATTTTTGGAGCTATCCTTTTGATGCTTTTTTATACATTGTTTGGAGCGAAACGAAAAAAATACTCGGTCAATCAAGCGATTTATGATCGTCAGATGAAGTCGCAATAAAAACTATGGAGGCACATTGAGTTGGATTAAAGATATTATTTCACCCCAAACCCGTCGGTGGGAAGAGTTTTATCGCAACCGCTTTCAACATGATCGGGTTGTGAGAAGCACGCATGGTGTCAATTGCACGGGTGGGTGTTCTTGGCAAATTCATGTCAAAGACGGCATTGTCGTGTGGGAAACGCAGCAACTGGATTATCCTTTGTTAGAAGATTCCCTTCCACCTTATGAACCCAGAGGCTGTCAGCGGGGAATATCATTTTCATGGTATTTATACAGCCCGCTTCGCATTAAATATCCTCTCATCCGTGGTGCCCTTATCGATTTATATCGCGAAGAAAAAGAACGCACGGGTGATTCACTCAAAGCATGGGAAAATCTTCAAAATGATTCTGAAAAAAGAATGAAATACCAGAAAGCCCGGGGTATGCAGGGTCTCGTTTTTTGCAACTCTTTGGTGGGGTCAATTTAAGTTTTTATGATTGGTATTGCGACTTGCCAACTGCTTTCCCAGAAATTTGGGGGGAACAAACCGATGTGTGTGAAAGTGCTGATTGGTACAATGCAAAAATGATTGCAGACATGGGGGCCTGTCTTAATATGACACGTACCCCCGACACCCATTTTTTTTCGGAAGCTCGTCATAACGGAACGAAAACGGTTGTATTCTCGCCTGATTTTTCGCAAGTGTGCAAATACGCTGATCAGTGGGTGCCTCTCCATGCAGGAAGTGATGGCGCCTTTTGGATGGCCGTGACCCATGTGATTTTAAAAGAATTTCATCATGAAAAGAAAACTCCTTATTTTATGGAATATACAAAGCGGTATACCGATAGCCCCTATTTAGTAGGGCTTAAAAAAGAGGGGGATCATTATGTGCCGGGCCAGTTGGTTCGAGCGAGTCATCTCTCTAAATACAAAGGTATCGAAAATGGAGATTGGAAATTTCTAAATATCGACGAAAAAACAGAAGATTTTATTATTCCCAAAGGCTCTGTAGGGCATCGCTGGGATAAAGAGACAGGTGCCTGGAATATGAAACTTGAAAATGCAGTTGATAACAAACCTTATCATCCTGTGCTTAGTTTTCTCAATAAAAATGAGGAGGTTTTACAGGTTCAGTTTAGAGAGTTTGGTCTAGACCAACATCGCCTAAGAGGCGTTCCAGTGAAATTTATAGATACCATGAATGGAAAAATTGCTGTTACAACCGTTTATGATTTAACGATGGCACAATATGGTGTTGCTCGAGGGTTGAAGGGAGACTATCCGAAAGATTATACAGACAAAGATGCTGCGTATACCCCTGCCTGGCAAGAAATTTTTACCGGTGTAGATTCAAAAACTGTCCTTCAATTTGCTAGAGAATGGGCCAATACGGCCAGCATCACCCAAGGAAAATGCATGGTGATTGTAGGTGCTGGTATTAATCATTGGTACCACGCC
>JACOXK010000101.1 GCA_016182335.1 Deltaproteobacteria bacterium
TAAATCGAGAGGTGTGTATGAAGTTATTAAGACGTTTGGTTCATCTAAGTATCCTGAGAAAATAGAGGAGCTTGTTGCCAAGGCACAACGTTTTATTCAAACTTCTACATATAAACATAAAGTTGCTCCTGCAGAAGATAAAAATAGACTTCCTCGCATTCACAGAGTCGTAGCGTTACTTAAAAGGTGGATTCTTGGTACTTATCACGGCAGAATGGACCCACCGTACTTTGCCAATTATCTCGATGAGTTTGTTTTCAGATTTAACAGACGCACTTCTAAATTCAGGGGCATGTTATTCCACCGACTTCTTCAAAATGCCTCTCACTTTAAACACAACCTATAGTGGTCATGGGCGTAAAGTGTCTATGCCTGCTCAAAACAATCTAGGGAAGAAGGATGGAGGTGTAACCATTGGGAGTATTAAGGCGAGATAAGCCCCGAAAAGTACCTTCTTCTGAATAAAATACAAACTGCTGCTCTTGCTCTCGAAGATTCCACACAATTTGAACTGCCTTATTCGTGGGCATAAGTTCGATGAGAAGGTTTGAGTCGGGAGGTTGTAGAGAAATAAACGATGAAAAATAAGAGAAATCTACCAGTAACTTTCCCCTTGAAGTATTAACTGAATAAGGAAGTGAAGCTGACTTTAAAAGCTTTGGCATGTAAGCAAAGTCCAAATTTGTTGAATATTTCATCGTTGTAGGTTCATAATCAGGATGAAGTAATTCAATTTCAATATCATCTCGAAAACTTGGGATGTTATCTAAAACAAATTGTCCTTCTTCGTTAGAAGTCGTTTCCCACGGATAGCCTACCACTTTAATGTGGGCTTGAACTATGGGTATAAGTGAACGAAGCTTATGAAGTAAAGATGCTTGAAGAACTTGTCCTCGTATCATAACAGGCTCTTTTTGTTGTAGAAAAACCTCTGTTGAGAGACCTTCAATATGAGAAACACGCATATATCCCATCCACATTTGATTGTGCAAAACTTCTAAAGTCCAAGAACCTGACTTCAATCCATCCAACGAAAATCTTCCCTCATCATCCGTGATAGTCCGTAAAAAAGGATTTTCTTGTATGGAAACGCTCGCATTTTGTAAAGCTTTACCCTGATTATTGAAAATTATTCCAGATAAAGATGATGAAGAATGGATGTCATTCGTAGATATTTCAAAGGCGATACTTGAATTTAAATAAAGTGGTACACGTTTTAGAATTTTATTATTTTCAATAATTCTTAAATACCCATCATAGTGAAAAAGATTATCTAAATAGAAAAAACCCTCCTCATTTGTTTTAAGTTCAATATCTGTTCCCTCCAGTTGAACAATAATATTTGGCTTTGGATCGCTGTAGGGCTTAATGGATGGGTGATGCATCAGGACTTGACCCGTGAGGGAATAGGAAGATGCCCGGTGAGCATTCATTACAAGGTAGATAGAGTCCTGATTTTGATCTGCGAGTATTGGATTATTTTCGTAGACGGCAATATCATGGAATCGGTCCCTTATAAGCTTTATATCAGAAGACCCATCGTAGTAGCGTGCCATCAGATGTCCTTTTACTGGTTTATCAAAAGTTATTTGAAAGAACGACTCTCCACGAGGGATAAGAACATGTTTTAAAATTCTGGACTCTGGTGTGGGAAGCCCATCGGAGCCGACAGCATCATAATAAAAGACCTCGTAATGTCCTGTTTGTTTTTCTTTGTTGTAGTGAAGTATTTGTCCAGTGAGAGACCAGGGAGAGTTTTGAAGGCTATTGTTATCACGTGTTTTTATTTTTTCTAGATTTACGTCTGTCATTCTGATGTTGTCGTCCAGAGCCAGGTCCTTCGCAGTAGCTATGGATAAATTCCGGATCGATATTTCTTCTTTCTTTTCTTTAAATTTTTCTAAACTTTGAACTCTCTCGACTAGGATTGGATCATTCTCGAGAAAACTACTTTGTGAGATAGAATTCTCATGTATAGTGCGACCGGAAAAAGATTTAATTATTTTTTCTTTCACCATCTGAGTGAAATTTTCTGAATTGAAATAAACAAAACCGGCGACAGGTGTAATGAAGGGAACCAATAGAAGAAAAAGAAAGAACTTCAGCTTAAGATAAATTTCTTTCTTCAAAATGGATCGCCTCTATACATATTCATATCATACACAAAATGACTACTCAACCTAATGCCTATTCGACAAGGAGAAAATACTTAAGTATTAAGAACATATGTTAAAGAATCAACCTTATTATTCCTTGAGTAACCACTTCAAGGAGTTTTTTGGTGAGAAAGTTTACAAAGTTTCCCTTGAAGGAGGTTTTACGTGTCCTAATCGAGATGGGTTTTTAGCATTTGGTGGTTGCACATTTTGTAGTCAAGATGGTTCTTTATCTCCTGGAGTAGACCCTCTTGTCAGTATTCCTGAACAAATTCGAAAAGGCCAAAATTTTCTGTCTCATCGGTATGGAGCCAAAAAGTTCGTCGCCTATTTTCAGTCGTTTACAAATACTTATGCGCCTGTGTCTGAACTTAAGCAAAAATATGAATTAGCTCTCGAACAACCCAACATTGTTGGAATTTCAATAAGTACCAGGCCTGACTGTGTCCCCAACGAGACTTTGGATATTATCGCTGATATTTCAGAGAAACACTATACCTGGTTAGAACTAGGTCTTCAGACGATTCATGACGAAACCAATAAATTCTTAAATCGTTGGCATAGCTTTGCTGATTTTGAAGACGCTGTGCAAAGAGCTGCCCAAAGAAATTTGAGAGTGTGCGCCCATGTTATTCTTTATCTTCCTGGAGAAAATATTACTCATATGACGCAGACCATTCAAACTTTGGCACAAATGCCTATCCATGGAATAAAAATTCATCTTCTTCATGTGATTAAGAAAACAGCGTTAGCTCAGCAATATATTCAAGGATTGATCACTTTGCCTACTCAAGATGAATATGTTCAAACAGTGTGCAATTTCTTAGAAATTCTTCCTCCGTCATTAATCATTCATCGTCTTACAGGTGAGACCTCAGCAGATGAAATGATAGCTCCCCTCTGGGCTCTTCAAAAAGCTTCTGTTATAAGAGGTATTCAGGCCGAGTTAGAAAGAAGACAGAGTTATCAAGGTAAAAACTTTAACCCATGAAAGTAAAGATTTTTGTAAGGTTATGGCCTTACTTCAAGAAAAATAAGTGGCTGTATCTTGCTGGTTTTTCGTGTCTTATATTAACGAACATTTTTGGAATCCTCATTCCCTATTATTTAAAACTTATTATTGATGGTATTCAATTAAATGACAGACACATAATACAAAATTCCGCTATCTTAATTGCTTTGAGTGTTATTTTCTGTTCCGTATGCCCGAATATTTCATAAGAGCTGAAAAACTTTTGTAGAATGTATTTTTTTTTATATTTTTGTATGAAGCTTTGTCTTTTTTTCAGATTTTTAGCAGGTTA
>JACOXK010000102.1 GCA_016182335.1 Deltaproteobacteria bacterium
GAACACTGTCCTGCCGGAAAACCAGGGATGATGTGCTGCAACTATTTTATATTTCCCTTTGCTCAAAACTGTCATATGGATTGTGAGTATTGTTTTTTGCAGTTCTATCTTAATAAACACGTGATGATTATCTACGCCAATATTGAAGAAATGCTAGAGGAATTAGAAAAAGTTTTAGAGTTTAAAAAAAGCATGATTCGAGTAGGAACTGGGGAATATGCAGATAGTCTTGCCTTGGATGATTTAACAGGGATCAGCGAAATTCTTGTCCCTTTTTTTGCTGAGCAGCAGAATGCAACGCTCGAGTTAAAAACCAAAACAAATAATATTAGCAATCTTCTTAATCTTAAATCTTGTGGCAAAACGGTTGTGTCTTGGTCTTTGAGCCCGGAATGGATAGTCAATAATTTTGAACATGGAACTTCCAGCTTAGTGCAACGATTGGAAGCTGCCAGGCAGTGTGCCATTGCTGGATACAAGATAGGTTTTCATCTTGATCCTATTATTCATTATGATGGCTGGCAGCGAGGGTATGAGGAGTTGATTGGAAAAGTTTTTGATACTGTTGGAAGTCATCCCATTGAATGGATAAGCCTAGGTAATCTTCGCATCACAACAGACCTGAAAACAATGATGAGAATTCGCTTTCCACAATCGAATGTACTTTCTGCAGAAATGGTTCGCTCTTTTGATGGCAGATACCGGTATCCTAAACAAATTAGAATTCACATGTATGAATCAATCTGGAATGAAATTCTTAAGTATAATTTTTCCCAAAAGCTATATCTTTGCATGGAAAACCCAGACGTATGGCAGCGTGTGAACGTCCCAAAAACCAGCAATTATTTATTGGGGGTCAGGTCGTTTGTTGACCAATACTTATAAGTATTGGTCAACAAACGACCTGACCCCATGAGACAAGGCTTGCAGCACATAAAGATATCCGCTAGGATTTTTGCAGAATGAACGTATTCGAAATCATGGATAAAAAAGGCCATGAGCAGATTCTCTTCTGCCGCAACGATTCCATCGGTTTAAAATGCATCATAGCTATTCATGACACAACGTTAGGACCTGCTCTGGGTGGGTGCCGCATGTGGCCCTATGAAACAGAAGAAGAAGCTTTGATTGACGCGTGCAGGCTTGCAAGAGGCATGACCTATAAAGCTGCCGCCGCAGGGCTTAATTTAGGTGGTGGAAAAGCTGTCATCATAGGAGACCCTAAAAAACAAAAATCAGAAGCTTTATTTCGCGCTTTTGGACGTTTTGTGGATAGTCTCAATGGCCGCTATATTACTGCTGAAGATGTGGGAACTAGTGTTGCTGAGATGGAATGGGTTCGAATGGAAACTCGTTTTGTCACAGGGCTATCACGTGCTTTAGGTGGTGGTGGAGACCCTTCACCCTTTACAGCCCTTGGAGTTTACAGTGGCATGAAAGCCTGTGTGGAGGAAGTTTTTGGAAATGATAGTTTAAAAGGGCTTAAGGTTCTTGTGCAGGGTCTTGGACACGTTGGCTATCATTTGTGTAAACACTTGCATCGTGAAAATGTGCAGTTGTACGTCAGTGATATTGATCAAGATAAAAAAGAAAAAGTGGTGAGAGATTTTAAAGCAGAAGCTGTTACACCCGAAAAAATTTTCGGCTTTGAAATGGATATTTTTGCGCCCTGCGCTTTGGGAGCTATCCTTAATGATGAATCCATTCCTCAATTGAAAGCAAAAATCGTAGCTGGGTCTGCCAATAATCAACTAGCGCTAAGAATGGACAAATGCTTTTTGAAAGAAATATCTTGTATGCTCCTGATTATGTCATTAACGCGGGAGGGCTTATCAACGTTGCTAATGAATTGCGTCAATACAATATGAAAAAAGCTATTGCTGAAGTAAAATCCATTTACAATATTCTAAAGAAGGTCATTCATGTTTCGAAAGATGAACACACCCCACCTCATGTTGCGTCAAATAGAATTGCAGAAAGAAGGCTTGCTGAAATTAAACGCATCAAGGGATCTTATATTTCCTCGTACTAAATATTAAGGGCACTGGATGGCTTGTCCAATGATCGTGGCATAGTGTTCATCACCTAGATTTTGAAGAGTTGAATTATAAATTGCTGGCATGTTTTGATAGGGATTGGGTAGGCGTGGGTCGTTATAATAGCCGCTTTGATCTAAGCAGTGTTTCAAACCTCTCGTTGATGATTGAGCGTAAACGCAGGGTTTATCAGTTGTTCCGTTCTCCCCACCCCAAATAACAATGTCTAGTTGTTGGCCTGAATAATTACAGAGAAACCAAAAATCTATTATATTTGGATCTTGTGGCCGGTAGAAAATCAGTGGATTACCTGCATAAACTTGGGTACCAGCAGGTGGCTGAGTTATATTATAAGTTTCTTGGCCTGTGCTTCTATCGTAAAAACTAATAGTTCCTCTGGTTAGGCTTGAGGCTTGCGAAAATAAAATGCTTTCGGGAATCACAGGTAGAATTCCACCAAAGAAAATCGTTGCGGAGCAAGGTGTTGAGGAGCAATTTGTACGAATTGATCCAACTCTGAAAGAGTCCGGAACCAAAGAACGCATGACCTGGGTTGTTCCAGCATAACCTGTGAGCGGGATTGTATACTCCGGCCCCTGGTCGCAGCTCATGAGAGCCATCATCAAAGCCACGGATATATATGCATAACTTCTTGTTTTCATTGGATGTGTGAGGTAAAAACGACTCTGCTACCATTATATCAGAGTTTTCCTGATTTTTTGAGCTGTATAAGGCGGTGAAGTCGGTATAAAATCGCCTCTTCTTCGAGGCCGTCTGAAGGGGTTTTCACCCATTCTTGAAATGTCCCTCTTTTTGATTCAACCGTTTTTAAAATACTAATTCTTGTCCGCTGGCCAAAACCAGCTTTCAAATCAGCAGGTGAAGTTAAATCAGCAAGCTCAATAGTTAGCTCAGAGCGCTGTTCTTCTTTTGGAATAAATAATTTATGTTGAAAGGGATGAGGTTTTGAAGAAGGTACTGTTTGAAAAGTGAAGGTACCCCCTGCTTCGGCGTTAAGTTCATATTTATTGAGGATGTGTTCTGATAAAAGCGCTGAGAGCTCTTCAACAGAAACACTAAAGTATTCAGTATATTTTTGTTCCATGGGCTGTCGTCTCTTCTCAACTAATGCGCATGATAAAAGAGAAGACAGCCCGATGATATAGAGAATTTTAAAATACTTCTTCATTACTGTTCGTAAATGATAGAGTTTCTAGAAAAATGTGAAACCCCCTTTCTAAATACACTATCATCGATGCTGTGGTATTCAATTTTATTTCCAGACTCATCACTCACACTAAATACACTTTCTTCCCACTGCAAAGCATCATCGATTTTAGTTTTTTTAGGTTGTGGCAAATCAACTCCTACATCAGTGGGTAAGTGTGGAAGCCTAAACTTCGATCGTGAGGCAGGCTTGATCAGTGTCCATAATTTGCTTAACGATCGAGATTTTCTATCTTTATCGCGATAAATTACATAATTAATGTGGGACACAGCCAATGAGGCTGAAGGGCTAATACGAGGATTTTCGACGTCGCTAAATTGAAAAACCTCTTCATCGTCACTTACACTTTGACTAAGCATTTTAAAAAACGAATTTATCTGCAAAGATTCAGCAAAAACGTGCTGCTGGTTTTCTCTCTGAATCATTCCCGAGGCTGCCATCTCTCTTTTTTTGGATTCTTCCGAGTCTTCAGGCAAGTCTGCAGCCATGGCAACCACAAAATTTGGAACCTCCGTATGGGGCGCTTTTGATAACTTAACACGTTTAAGGGGATCATTTCGCGAAATCTTTTTAAACCCAGTGAGGTAAAACTCTTTTACATCTTTATCGGGGTTGCCAGCGCTAATAGCAATAATATCCCTGTTGGGTGGAGCATTATTAAATTGAATATCTAAACTTGCTTGAAGTTTATCCAAGAGATGTGGTTCGGTACGGCCAAAGGGATTTGATATATTTTTATCAGCCGAAAAATTTTCGATTAATTTTATTTTTGTAAAGTTTAAACTGTTGAGCAATGTTACTTTTTCTTTTCCAAGTAGAATGACAGAAACTATATCCTTAAGAGATAAAGTTCCCATAAGTGAAACAAGGTTTGTTTTCTTATTTTTTTCTAATTGAAGAGTGAATTCTGAATGGTCTATTGTTACTGGATAGCCCCACTTGGTATCGCTTTGTTTTGGAAAAACAATATTGCCAGGAATATCGCGTCCATCCTTGCCTTTGGTAGGCGGCATGAAAAGTCTTTCAAACTCAAAATCCAAAAGGTCACCTAAGCTGATGAAAGGAACGATAATTCCAGCATCAATAATGCCATCATCGTCCGTCATCACTGGCCATCCATAAAACTGACCTTTCAATTCTATTGAATCGGCAACCTCCCTATATCTGGGCTCTAGATAAATAGTTGTTCGTGCGGGGCGTGCGTCAAGAATGGAATAGAGAGAAAAATTCTTTTTAAGGATTGTAATATCAAATTTTTGCGCCTCTTTGACCCAAGCTGAAAAAATACCCTGATCGTTTGCGTAACCTGATAACTCCTTAAATATCTGATTATCTCTATGAAGCAAAACGTAGGCACCTGGAATGACTTCATTCGTCAAAGCGTTTCTAACTTGAACGGAGATTTCTAGAACGGACTCATCAGTTTTGCCAATAGAAGTGTGATTCACAGCACGGGCGGGTTCCATGGAGTGAAACCTCAAAGGAATACCCATAGAAAAGATCGGAAAAAAAACACAACACAACAACAAGATACTGTATCTTCGCATGATACCTCCTTAAGGCTGGAAGTATAGCGATGCGGATACGGACTTCAAGCAAATAACATGACGCACTGCGTGCAGGAAGGTCTTCAAAAAAGCCATGTTTATACCTTGAACACCGTGTCAGATTATTAGTCATAGTAGGTTCTTGAAAAAGTTCTGAATATTATCATAACTATTTGAAATTGCTGTATTTATATATTTGGAATAGGCTTTGCACTCGCTACAGCGCGTCACACGGGGGTTCTATGAAAAAGATATTGTTGATTTTAGGTTTTTGGGGGCTGTCTTGTTTTGTTGTTTCTTGTGGTGATCATTCACTTTCTCTTGATACACCCTATCTAAACCCGAATATTTCATAAGAGTTGAGGAATT
>JACOXK010000135.1 GCA_016182335.1 Deltaproteobacteria bacterium
ATTCTTCAAGGACTTTAATTGATTCAATGACTGAAGGATTTTTAGAAGGCAAAAATTTAACCTGAAGTGACGGAAGATTCTGTTTTAATGTTTGAATAAACTCATCGAGCCAAGATGGTGTTAAAATGTCTACTCCTGTAAAATCTAATTCGATGAACTCAGAAATGGGTTTTGAATATGCCTTCATGGCCAAAGCTGCCTCTCTACCATCTGGACGAGAAACTAAAATATTGCCAAATTTTTTAAGCTCAATTTTCATCAAGGCTCCAAGTTAAAAGAGCACATGTACCGCGTTGAGATTTTTGATTAAAATCTAAATACTCGCTTATATTCTCCATGAGCCCTCCTAACAAAATTTTTCCACCACCTGAGTAATATAGCAAGGCTCTATCTTTATTTCCATTAATAATATTTCTAACAAATTTCAATCCATTTCCGCGCTGTTCGGGACTTCTTCCAGATATTCTTTTTTGAAAGGCCATTTCCAAGGCTTCTTGATCATTCTTTAGCTCAGGAACAACTCTTTTAAGAGAAGAAAAGATTCCTTGTCCTCTGTCTGCGATCACAATTTTTATCTTATTTTGTTCAAGTTCATAATCAAACCAGCACCCTGGAATATCTTCCCATTTTCCAATGTTATGATCGAAACAATTAATTCCAATTTCAGCAACAACTGCATTTAAAAGCAAAACACTATCTCTAGGATAGTTTTTTATAAGCATTTGATAAAGCGAACTTAAACGCGCTTGAAATAAAGCGCGATTCTGACAAACATGTGATAGTGATGTCGATTGTCCCGTGGAATACCATTTATAACCCGCTTGAATCTTATCCTTGTTCAACACCATAATAGTCATTAGTGTATCCAAATGTAATATAAAGATAAAGAACAAAGGAGAGGAAGAAATTTCTTCCTAAAGGTGAGGTTCCCCCCGTTTTCCGAGCAGTTTTGATTTAAGTCTCCCAAGGTTAGTATCATCGCCTCCAAGCCATTGCAAACTCGTTGGGAGTTTTCATTCCTAACGAGCTATGGGGTCTAATGGAGTGATATTCTTCAATCCAATTTGTAATCTTTATTCGAGCATCGTCCACATTGAGAAAAACATTTTCATTGAGACACTCATCTCGAATCCTGCCATTAAAGGATTCAATGATATCTTTTCCGCTGATACTTCGGGATACTAAAATTGTAATACATTGTTTCGTGAAATCATTGACCACAGGCATGATTTTAAGTCTTCTGCCACAAATGAGGGCGTCAAAAAGAAAATCTATAGACCATACCTCATTCTCCTGACATCAGATACATGCATTCCATGGTACTTCTTGCGCCAATAATAATACGTCAGCTCTGAAACACCCATCTGACGACAGAGTTCTTTAACAGCCATACCTCCATCCACTGATTTCAGTGCATTTACAATTTGTTCTTCCGAATAACGCTTCTTCATGTCTTCCTCCTTCAAGTGGTCTCTTAACCACTCATCTTGTCATAAGAAGACTTAAATTCAAATCGCTTTGATTTTTGGGGGGAACGTCCCATGCCATACATAATCCTTGTCTAGGAATCGATATTTCTTTAGTATAATGTTGATCCTTCGGTCTTCGAAGCGCTTGTGGCGCTTCACAGTAGCTCTGGGTAAACTCCGTAGATCTCAGGATGACAGAGGAATAGATATGTCTTTAGATATTAAAATAGAAACTTTAAGACACTCAGCCACCCACATTATGGCCCAGGCCGTAAAACGCTTGTATGGGGAAGATGTGCAGATAACGATTGGCCCTGTTATAGAAAATGGTTTTTTTTACGACTTTTCTTTTAAAAATAAAATTTCAGAAGAGGATCTTCCTAAAATTGAGAAAGAAATGCATAACATTGTGAAAGAAAACTTTCCAATTATTCGACAAGAACTTTCCAGGAAAGAAGCCATTTCTTTTTTTAAAAAAATTGGTGAAAACTACAAAGCTGAAATTATTCGAGATCTCCCCGATGAAAAAGTAAGCCTCTATAAACAAGGAGAATTTATTGATTTGTGCCGTGGCCCACACATGCCTTCTACCGGGAAAGTTACTGCTTTTAAACTCTTGTCGATTGCAGGTGCCTACTGGAGGGGGGATGAAAAGAATGAAATGCTCACACGTATTTATGGCACCGCTTTTTTTAAAAAAGAAGAACTAGAAAAGTACTTGCACAAATTAGTGGAGGCTTCTAAACGCGATCATCGAAAAATCGGAAAAGAGCTTGATCTGTTTAGTTTTCATCGTGAGGCTCCTGGAGCTGCTTTTTTACATGAGAAAGGGACTGTTATTTATGAACTGCTCCTTCAATACTGCCGAAATTTTTTAAAACAAGAAGACTATCAACTGGTTAAAACCCCATTTATTTTTAGTGACGAATTGTGGCATCAAAGTGGGCATTACGATAACTATAAAGAAAATATGTATTTTACAGAAGTTGAGAATAAGAGCTTGGCTGTCAAACCAATGAATTGCCCGGGGCATGTTCTTATTTTTAAAAATCAAAAACACTCTTATCGAGAACTTCCCATTCGTCTCGCAGAGTTTGGAATTGTTCATCGATTTGAAAAATCTGGAGTGCTTCATGGGCTTTTACGTCTTCGTTGCTTTGCTCAAGATGACGCTCATATTTTTTGCTCTGAAGGCCAGATTGAAGATGAGGTGATTAAGCTTATCCAGAGAATTTTAAAGACTTACCGCGATTTTGAATTTGAGGGTTTTCAGATAGAACTTTCAACAAGGCCTGCAAAGTCTATGGGATCCGCCCAAATGTGGCGCAAAGCCGAGAGAGCATTGGAAAATGCTCTTACAAAAACGAAGGTCAGTTACAAATTAAATCCAGGGGACGGGGCGTTTTACGGCCCTAAAATTGATTTTCACATCAAAGATAGCCTTGATAGAACATGGCAGTGTGGAACAATTCAGTTGGATTTTTCAATGCCAGAGCGTTTTGATGTAACCTATGTGGGAAGTGACAACAAAGAACATAGACCCGTCATGATTCACAGAGCGGTATTAGGAAGTCCCGATCGGTTTATGGGAATTTTAATTGAGCATTATGCAGGCAAATTTCCAGTGTGGTTAGCGCCTGTGCAGGTTTCCGTGATTAATATCAATGATAGACAGACAAAGTACGCGAAATCTATTAGTGACGAATTATTACGTGAGGGTTTTAGAGTCGTGTGCGATCTTAGAAATGAAAAACTAGGGTTTAAAATTCGAGAGGCGCAAATGCAAAAATATCCCTATATGGTTATTGTGGGTGACAAGGAAGTGGCGTCCAGGACGCTTTCGGTTCGGTCTAGAGATGGATCAACACAGAATGATGTTGTATTGAAGGATTTTATCCATAGGCTTAAAAAAGAGGCTTGCTTTCCGAATGAAAGAAATGTTGGTCCCTCGGAATGACAAATGAAACAGATGTCCAGAAAGATTGACATTTAAAAAAATGTCATTAAACATTGTTGTGTTGTACATGTTTCAGATAATACTCCAAAAGATTTCTTCTTATGATAATCAATCGATTGCTTGAGGGAGGCCGCCCATAGCTCGTCCACCACGCATTAACAACGCCATTCGTGTTCCTAAAATCCGAGTTCTTGATGAAAAGGGAACTCAGCTTGGTATTTTGGATACGCATATTGCTCTCAATTTAGCCCGTCAAAGGGGCTATGATTTGATTGAAGTTGCTGCACAAGCTCAGCCGCCGGTGTGCAAAATCATGGACTATGGCAAGTTTATGTATGAGGAGAAAAAGAGAGAAGCAGATGCGAAGAAAAAGCAGGTTAAAGTCGACGTCAAAGAAATCAAGCTTCGTGTTGGTATTCAGGAGCATGATTTAAACATTAAAGTTAATAAAATTCGTGAGTTTTTGGAAGATTCGGATAGGGTCAAGGTTGTTTTGTGGTTTCGGGGGCGCGAAGTGGAACGCCCAGAACTGGGAGAGATTGTCTTAAAAAAAGTTGTTGCCAATATTCAGGATATAGGGCAGATTGATCAGCCTATAAAGAGATTTGGAAAATCAATGAGCGTTTTCGTTGTTCCAAGATCCAAGAAAGCTTAGTTTTTTAAAGAAGGGATGGGGTCGTGCCAAAAATAAGAAGTAGGAAGTCAGCTGCAAAGCGCTTTTCTAGAACAAAAACAGGTCGCTTTAAGCGTTCTAAAGCCAATCGAAGACATATTTTGACCAAAAAATCACCCGGCAGAATGAGGCGTTTGCGCAGTGGCGGGCTGGTGTGCGACGCAGATCAGAAGCAAGTTGATAGAATGCTTCCGTACGCATGATTTTTGAAGAGGTAAGACACAATGAGAGTTAAACGTGGCGTTAAAGGCCGAAGACATAGAAATAAAACATTAAAGCTTGCCAAGGGTTATTTTGGTGGTCGTCGTTCCCAGATTACGACCGCTTACAGCACGGTTGACCGTGCACTTCGTTTTTCGTACCGAGATCGAAAAGTTAAAAAAAGAGATTTTCGCGGATTATGGATTACAAGAATAGGGATAGCAGCTCAAGAATGTGGTGTTTCTTACAGTGTATTGGCTGGTTTACTTCGAAAAAAGAGTGTGGCTCTAAATCGAAAAAGCCTGTCAGACATTGCCATTACAGATCCAAAAGGCTTTTCTGATATCGTTGCCTTTGTACGCCAATAGTTCGTATCTATGTCAGAATCTTCAAAACTTGAAGAAATTCGGGTCGCTGCTGTAGAAGATATTCAAAAACTTAAAGTTCATTCTCATCTGAATCTAGAGCTTATCGAGGAAGTTCGGGTTAAATATTTAGGCCGAAATGCAGGTCTCATTTGTATTCTCAAAAACCTTTCACAATTATCTCCTGATGTTCGTCCACAGGTAGGTAAAATTGCTAATGAAACCAGAAAAATGATTGAATCCGAAATTTCAGCGTTGCGTGATAATCTGGTGAGAATTCAAGAAAACCAAAAACTTGTGTCGGAAAAAATAGATGTCACACTTGCAGGCAGGACTCACGATTTGGGAAGTTTTCATCCGGTGTCTCTCGTCATTTCCAAAACAGAAGAAATATTTGCCAGAATGGGTTTTGGTGTAGAAGAGGGGCCTGAAATTGAAAATGAATTTTATAATTTTGAGGCTCTCAATATTCCCAAAAATCATCCAGCTCGGGCTATGCACGATACTTTTTATGTGTCTCAGAATGTTGTATTAAGGACTCATACCTCTAATGTTCAGATCCGTGTCATGCAAAACAAGAAGCCTCCACTTCGTTTTCTTTCGGCTGGGGCAACTTACCGTCATGACACTTTGGATGTAACCCATTCACCAATGTTTCACCAAATGGAAGGACTGTGTGTGGATGAAAAAGTATCTCTTTCTCATCTTAAGGGTGTTTTGACAGCCTATTTACAGGCTTTCTTTGGTGATAAAACAAAAGTACGATTTCGACCGAGTTTTTTCCCATTTACAGAGCCGAGCGCTGAAGTGGATATTTCATGTGTTTCCTGTTCTGGAAAAGGGTGTCGAATGTGTAAAGAGTCTGGGTGGCTTGAGGTTTTGGGGTGTGGAATGGTTCATGACAATGTGTTTAGAGCCGTAAAATATAATCCACAAAAAATTTCAGGTTTTGCTTTTGGCATGGGGGTAGAGCGATTAGCTATGCTTAAGTATCAAATTTCTGATATTCGTCTTTTTTTTGAAAATGATGTTCGTTTTTTAAAACAATTTCGCACAGCTTTATGAAAATAAGTCTTAAGTGGCTATCAGATTATGTTTCTTTGGGGAAATTTTCAAGGCAGCCAGGGGCTTTAGCAGAGAAACTTACTCTTCGCGGTATCGAGACAAAAGTTTTTTCAAAGCAAGATATTGGCTGGAGAGGTGTAGTTGTTGCAAAAATTGAAAAGATAGAAAAACATCCACAAGCTGACAGACTTTCTGTATGTACCGTTTTTGATGGGAAAGATCACTTACAAATTGTTTGTGGAGCTCAGAATATAGCTATGGGAGACATTGTTCCATTGGCTAAAATGGGCTCTGAATTACCAGGAAATTTCAAAATTAAACAGGCAAGTTTAAGAGGGGTGGATTCATTTGGGATGTTATGTTCTAAAAAAGAATTGGGATTAGGGCAAGACAGTGAGGGAATTTTTATCCTTCCACCTGGACTCAAACTAGGCCAACCCTTAGAAAAGCTTATTGATATTGAAGACACTGTTCTTGAGTGTGAAATTCCAGCCAATCGGGGAGACCTTTTAAGTCATTTAGGCATTGCGCAAGAAGTGTCTAGTCTCCTAGGAACATTATGTCACTTCCCACCTATTCCAAAACTGTCATTCAGAGGCCCTTCGAAGCCTTGGCGTAGTACGGCCGATGAATTGATATTTTTTCCTTCTCTGAAACTTAATCATCAGGGCTGCGAGCGCTATATGGCCATGCTTATTCAGAATATTAAAATAGGTCCTTCACCATTGTGGCTTCAAAACAGACTTGAATCTGTTGGGCTAAGGGCTATCAATAATGTGGTTGATATTACAAATTTTATCATGATGGAAACTGGACAACCCCTGCATGCATTTGATTTTGATCAGTTCCACCAAGGAAAAATAATCGTGCGACATGCACAGCCTGATGAACAGTTTGTGGCACTTGACGATAAAACCTATGCCTTAGATCCGGCCGATATCGTTATTGGGACGATGGATAGGTCGTTGGCGTTGGGCGGCATTATCGGAGGTTCTCAGTCTGCAGTTTCAGATAGTACTCATCATATTCTTTTGGAAAGCGCCTGTTTTGACCAGCAGCTTATCCGAAAAACAGCAAGACGTCTTAAAATTCAAACAGATTCAAGTTACAGATTTGAACGGGGCGTTGACATTGAAACTGTGGCTACAGCTCTTCAAAGGGGGGCTCAATTCATAAGTGAGATGGCCCATGGGACTATCCACAAAAAAGTTATTGATACTTATCCCAAAAAAAAGAAAAAAAGATTTATTTCTTTACATGAAGACAAAATGGAGAAGTTTCTTGGATTTAAAATTCAACCAAAACAAATTCAATCAACTTTAAAATCTTTGGGGTTTGTTCTTAAAAAACATGGAAAGAATCAATGGAATGTTGAAGTTCCATTTTACAGACGCGATGTTGAAACAGTGGCTGATATTTCTGAAGAGGTCGTTCGCTGTGTGGGTTTTGATAAAATTCCAAATCAGCCGCTTCAGGTTGCAAAAATTCCAGTGTCCACTGGAGTAGCAGATGGAGCAGCACTGATGTTCGAGCTTAAAAAATATCTTGTATCTCAGGGTTTTTTTGAAAACATTCATTGGAGTTTTACTTCCCCCAAAAAACTTCAATTTTATGAATCGCACCATGATGCTATTACGATCCTGAATCCTTTGGGGGAAGATTTTTCTCAGATGAGGACAGTGCTTTTTCCATCTTTAATTGATGCCTGTATTTATAATTTCAATCGTGGACAGACTTCCCACAAGAGTTTTGAATTAAGGAGAGTCTATTCAAAAAATGGAGAAGCTCTACATCTCTCTCTACTTCTTAGTGGTCAGGCAAAACTTTCTGTGTGGAAAGAACTTGCACGCGATGTTGATTTTTTTGATCTTAAAGGTGTTGTGGATTCGATTTTTGAACTTCTTTCTGTCATTGCGATGGATGAGAATGTATCCCGTGGCGATCTGAGCGCTTCTAGCTCGTCACTCAAGTTTCTTCATACGGGTAAATCTTCAGAAATTTTTATTTCCACTCACCCCAATGTGCGTCATTCCGTCGGTTTCCTCGGCGCTTTGCATCCAGAATGGCAGCGGAAGTTAGGTGCAGACAAAGAAATTTATATTGCCGAATTGAATTTAGATCTTCTATTCAAAATGCACAGAGAGGAACTTAAGTTTCAAGAGTTTTCTAAATATCCAAAAGTTTCTAGGGATATAAGTTTTATTGCGGATGAAAATCTTTCTCATGTAGAAATAATAAAGGTGATTGGTAGTGTTCAAAATCCTTTAATTCAGCAGATTGTTCTTTTTGATATTTTTAGAGACACTGCAGTTATCGGAGAGGGGAAAAAAAGTGTAGCTTATAGAATTTTTCTTCAATCTTTTGATAGAACTCTTGAGGATGAAGAAATTGATACGTTACACGCAGAGATTATCAAGCATTTACAGAGTGCACTAAATATTAAAATGAGGGATTAAAGGATAAATTAAGAAGTTCTTGAAATCATTAAAGTCCTATGCTAGCGTTTTCTTATAAGTGATGGTTACAGAATCAACTGATAAAACAGTAACGAAGGCAGACCTGGTTGAGCGAATCTATGAGCGTATCGGCTTTTCTAAAAAAGAAGCTACTGATCTCGTCGAGCTTTTCTTCGAACTTATCAAAGACAATTTAGAGCGTGGCGAGAGTGTGAAAATTTCTGGATTTGGTAATTTCGTTGTGCGTTCTAAGAAGCCACGAATGGGAAGAAACCCACAGACCGGGGAGCCCATTGAAATTACAGCTAGAAAAGTTCTGACGTTCAGGCCAAGTCAAGTTTTAAAAGAAGCTTTGAGACAAGAGAAGTCACAGACAACAGCTTCTTCAACTCCTGTTTCTGGAGAATCTGAATCTTAAATCCTATGGCAGAATTATTTGATGCCAGCATTCCCGACAGGCTTTTCTTTAAAATTGGTGATGTGAGTAAAATTACAGGGGTCAAACCGTACGTACTTCGATATTGGGAAAGTGAGTTTGAGACACTGACACCGAATAAATCAAAGACAAATCAGCGAGTTTATAGCCAAGATGATGTTAAGAAAGTTCTTTTGATCAAGCAACTTTTACATGGGGAGCGTTACAGCATTGAAGGGGCGAAGAAGAAACTCAAAGAACTAAGGGCTGAGAAAAGAGAGATTCAAAGGAACTCCATTTTAAATTTACAAGAACTTCAAGTGCTTCGTAATAAAGTGACGCATCTTCTTGATTTCACAGATAAAAATAGAAAATAACGTATCATCGCGAGGGATTTGGAAGCATCCCGCGGCGATCTAATTCTAAAAAAATATCGATTTTGCGGAGCGGCTAATGATTCATTGAGAATTCAAATACTCATGCAATGCTTTGACGTCCTCTTCAGAGAGTTCTGGCATGGCTGTCATCGCCAGAGTTTGCCTCTTGGGAGTATAACCTTGTGGGTACTTGTTCTCCCGGGTTTTAAGTCGAATAAGTTCTATGCTTGAGGCAGCTATTTCAGGCCCTACGGCACCCGGTTTGGATGGATCCGGATTATGGCACACGGTGCATTTAGTATTATAAAGTGCTTTGCCTTTTTCAACTGCTGAAGATGAAGAACCTCTATCTGTGCCTTCATTTTTTTTTGCAGTGCAGGCAAATAATAACACAATGCTCATCATTGTCATTGCGAGGGTCGCAACACGGCGACCTGTGGTAATCTTATAAGAAAGCTGTAAGAAGTGCATAAAGTCCTCCAGTTAGTAAAAAGCCACTCGTGATAACGCCTGAAACTTTTTTCAATGGTCCAAGCCCTCCAAACAAGGCATTTAATTCCAAAACAACTAATACCGCTAAAATTCCAAGAAGTGCTATACCAATATTAGATTCCATGCTCACAGGAGCCTGAAAGTGAGAAGAAGCACCCATGAAAAAAAGCATGGGGATAGAAAACATCGTATTAGTTCTCGAGCAAACACCTGCTCTGTTTCCAGCAGCAGCAGCTTGAGGCAGAGGTTGTCCACCATGAGCTGTTTGTGTTGCCGACTGAATCACTGTTTTTTGATTTGGCCAAATGACGAACCAAACATTAGCCCACATTAAAGTGCCTAGGAAGGCTCCTGGAAGAATCATAATCCCCCAGCCGCTGGTGAGTACTTCGGCTCCAAAATTATGGACCTTCAACCCTATAATGAGAACGCCGGTTATGAATGTAACCATTGCACCCCACCGAAACCACCATAGGGCACGAGGTACTAATTTTTGAATACAATTATTCTTGGTGCCGGCATCTGTTTCAGCAAAAAAACTTCCCTGAACAAAGTTAAAATAATAAAGAAGACCTATCCAGGTTACACCTGCAAAAAAATGCACCCAACGAAATAAAAAAGTAATAAACCCTTGATCGCTTACCAAATTACTCAACAAATCCATTTTATCCTCCATATCTTCATTCAGAGCCGCACGCCACTTATAGCGAACGGACGATGAATGCAGGTTTTAAATTTTTAAATTAAATATCGATTCTTCCGCTAACGCCTCAGAATGACAAAAATGATATCTTAAGAAAATAAAGAGATCAAGATGTCATTTCGAGAGATTTCTTGAACACTTTTTATAAATTTTAAGAACATCTTGCCGCAGAACGTCATTGGAAGTTTGTGGCATGAGTCCGATTGACTCACAAGGTGTGTTCGTCTTTTAACGAAGTTAGTATTGAAGTCAGAGAACACTCGGGATGGGCGGATTTGAACCGCCGGCCTCCTGGTCCCGAACCAGGCGCGCTAGCCAGGCTGCGCTACATCCCGATTTTGCGATAGAAAGGTCAGATTATTTTTCTCAGCACGCTGTCATTTTTCCCGGCGTGAAAAATGCATCCCGACTCTCACCCTCGCTCTTTTTACCCAAAGCACTTCCGTTTGGGTCAAATGGATTAAAATTCTATACTAAAAGAAGAAAAATAATACGAGCGAAAATCTTTTGTATCATAGCTCAAAGTTAATTGTTTGCAGTTTTCTAAATCTTTCACAAAAAGTGAAGCCTGCTGCAATGGCTGAGGGGCAGTGAAAACTTTTTGAAACTTATTTCCATCAAAAGTTTCAAAGAAGACAATGTAAGACCCTTCCGAAAGATTTCCACTATAACCTTTTTTAATAATTTGAGAACATTGCAACGTCATTTCCCTCACATAGGAAGCAGACATGTCTGAATCTTTCAAGGTTACATCATTTTTTCCATGAGATTTAATAGAAAAAATAGAAACGAATAAGATTGTTAAAAGCAAACTTTTTTTCACTGAAGACCTCCATTTTAAAAACACACAGATTTTAAGAATGACGAAGAGTGTAAAAGATGTCAATGTTTTTAAATAAGTGCTTAATTATATTATGTTTTTTATAAAAACATTTCTCTGAGGAGGACAGAACTTCTTGCCACATCCGAAGAAAAAATTAAGTAATTAGAATTGCTGAGGAAAGAAGTTAAAAGGGGTGGCCAGAAGACCCTATACTTACTGCACCCCTAGAAATATACAATAGAATTTTTAGGATATGGCTTCTACGAAGTTATGAATGAATTTTCTGTCTTTATCAGACAAGTTTTGGAATTCTACTCCACAGCCTGTAAGATGTCCGCGTCTTACATAAGTTTCCATCTGCGAAACATCTGAAATAGACGATTCAGATTTCAAGTAAGTTTGTGATGAACAATAAATAATTTTGGCCTTGGTGTGTACGGTAATCAAACCGGGTGCCAGTTCTATAGATAAATCCAGGATATCTCCTGGCCTAAACATCTCCATTGTTTCTACAAATGCCCCACCTTCTGAAATATTATGAATACTTACTGAGCGTGGTTCTTTATATTTCGATAGCTTAAGGTAAGCGTTGAGTTCAATTTCATGCCTTTGATAGCGACGCCTATCAAGCGTTTCTGTCTTTGATTTTTTTTGGGGTCGAGAACTTAACAACGATAACCTCTTTTTATCTGTCCTAAAACTATCCTATGACAAAACTTATGACAAGTGTTGCCCAAAAATGTCACTTCCCCTCAAAACCCAACCACTTATATTAAAAATAACCAATAAAATTAAATAGTTAGTTTTTAAAATTATGGCACATGGGTTGCTCCTTATGAAAGCAGTGGATGTGGAGATCTAAAGGAGCAGAAAGATGAAAAAAGATGTTGTTAAAGGTGTGTTGTTTATTCTTCCAGAAAAGAACAAAACTAATGAAAATGAACTAGCCCTGCCAAAAGGGGTTGCCCAAGCCGAGGAAGAAAGAAGAAAAATACAGGACCTTCAAGATGTACAAATAAAATTGAATAAGGTTGCGGAAGTGCAGAAAAGACTCAAAGAACTATTAGAGAGCTTGGCTGCAAAACTTGAGAAATGCAAATAACCCTTGTTTTTAGGTTTGCTAAGCTAGCGAGTTGTTTGCTAGTCTTAATTTGATGATCAAATATGTTTTGCTCATTGTCATTCCCGCTTTTGCGCTGGCTACGTCCCAAAAAGAAATAGAAACTTATTTTAAATACCATGAGGCGTCTGCTCATTATCATCTGACCTTCATCCCTCAAGATGGCTCTTTAGAGAAATCAACGCTTCATGTGCTGCCACTTTCATTGCAGTATTCTCTTATCCCGAAATTAAAACTTCTCTCAAACTGGGCTCTGCTTCACCGCAGCTACAGTTCCTCTAACTCTTCAACAACTACCGTTTCCAACCCATCAGTGGGGCTTTTCTATGAAGTTCTTACTGGAATAGATCGTGATTTTCCTACCTTTGTTTATCTAGAATCCAACGTTAAGTTTCCCATTCATGGACAAACGGGCGTTACTTTTAATCGTACAGACATTCGGTTTTCTGCACGAATTCTTAAAGAAGTTTATTATTTTACTCTTGGCGCAGAGGCTGGTTATGTGGCCAAATGGGACCATTCTTCGAAGGGTCACGGTAATGAATTTTTTTCAACTCTTGAGTCTGTTTTTCATAACTCTTCTGGAATAAACTTTAAGTTAGATTTTGAATATCGATATGTTGCAGGTTACAAAGACAAGTTACAAACTCTTTCTTCACAGTCTATTTTTATTCTGACGCCTGAAATTTCTTATAAGTTGAATTCGGATTGGCAGATTTCGGCGTCTGTTTCAGCTCCGTTAAGAGATGCGGAGTTTGATAAAATAGCTACCGCTTTTGGTGATTTCGAGTCCCCTGGATTATTAGATTGGACCTATACCGTGGGCGTTAATTATCGATTTTAAAGAAATATCGATCCTCTGGGTCCCGGCTAGTTGTCCTCGTTTTACTCAGACGATGTGCTGGGATGACAAAAGCGTCACTCCTGATGATAGCCAGTCGTCACAACACTTCCATCAATGGAAAGTGAAAGTGTTGTAATTTCACTGATATTAAAAGGTGCTATCTGAACCAGATTATTACCGACTCCAAATCCACAAAATGTGTTAGGATCATAATTCACGCACCAGGTTTGTTGAGAAATCGCAAGGGGTACATCATAAGACCCTTGCGAACGTGTTCCAAATGTCAATATCACTCCAATTGGCTGAGAGGGATTGTTTCGATAGGGGGGGGTATGAGCATCGATAGCACTCGCTACAAGAGGAGTAGGGGCTGGAGCCGGATTATTAAGATCCCCGAGCCCCACCATAATGGACAGTTTGGTCGAGTTTCCCATATCTTCAACCAAAACTCTGGCAATTTCAACGCCATCAGATTCTGCAACGACATAATTACCGTCATTTAAGCTCAACGGCTTCTGACCATTTCCTCCACACGAAAACAAGAAAAACGTCATGGATAATAGAATAAATGTGTTTTGAATAGCCTTCATTGTCCCTCTCATACAGAGAAAGAGCAACCTCCATGCCACGTGAGGGTCTTATAATAACTCATTGAAAATACTAGATATTATTTTAAAGTGACAGCTCTAAAATTGTTCATGAAATAGACATAATCAGAATTACCTGCCTAAGTTATTGATATTACTATGGGGTCGTTATGTGTTTTCTCAATGAACTTCCTGTTTAGGTTTTAGACAGAGATGACACTCGTGCGTTTTGTTGTTACCATCACTTTATGAGGGGCATTGTTGCTGCTACTTTGTGTGGTTCTCTTTTTATCGTTGGATGTGCAACTTATCCCCTGCGTTTTAAACCTCAACCTGGTGAGAAAAGCCTCATGCAAGCTGAGTTTTCTGTCAAAACAGAAACCTATCAAAACAATAGGCTTATCCAATTAGATGAAGATTTTGTAAGCTTTGGCATTCAATCCTCCATCAAAAATATTGAACCCACTGGCGCAATTCTTATTTCAAAAAAAACAGTGAACAAAAAGGGAAAGCTTCCGTTAAGAAATCTTGGATTTCCAGAAAAAGGAGAGGAAATGTTCTTTACAGTTGACTCCAGAGGACTAGTTCTTTCAGTGAAAGGAGAGCAACCTGGAAGTCTTTTTTATTTGCCCTTTTTTATTTTTCCAAAAAAAGAGTTAGTAAGCCTTGGGGCTACTTGGGAAGAAGAGATACAATGGAATTCACAGTTTCAGCTACTTGCCATGATCACAACCATTTCTTCAAAATTAAGTGCCATGGAGCCCTGTCAGAATCAAGCGGGGTTTTCTTGCTATCGAATTGAGTTTAAAACAACATCTCATCCTACCCCCTTGGCAGAAGAGGTTCATTTGAGTGATTCGTCGACTGGCTATTATTTATGGGATCCAAAAAACAATAAAGTAACTTACGCGGAAACTCATTTCATAGACACTCTGGCTCTGGATGATAGAAATCAGTCGATATCACGTTCTATTTTTAAACTGAAAGCCTCGAGCGATCAGAAATAATAAAAAAACACAACAAATCACTGCAAACATCGATCCTATTTTTGAATAGATCGTCTGAATGTGAGGCGCTTTCACTTCGCCAGAAAGTATTTCGGCACTCCCCAGTTTTGATTTATTTTGAATCTTGCCTGTAGCATCGATAAAAGCAGAAATTCCTGTATTAGTGCAGCGAACCAACGGTACTTTATTTTCAACACTTCGAAATACAGAAAGTGCTAAATGTTGGTAGGGGCAAGCACTTTCTCCAAACCACGAATTGTTGGCAAGATTTAATAAAACAGTAGCTCCATTTTTGACAACTCGTCTGACAAAAGAGGGGATGATATCTTCATAGCAAATCAAAGGCCCAATAAACTCTGTTTTCAACGGAAAATTTTGAATTTCAGAACCAGGTGTAAAATCACTCACTTCTTTAATAAGGTCTTTTAAAAATGGAAAGATGTTAGAGAGTGGCATGTATTCTCCAAACATTAAAAGATAAATTTTGTCGTATCTTCCAACAACCTCACCTTTTGCGTTAAGATAATAGGCTGTATTAAACGTGTGTTTACCGGTTTCAGCATAGCCTCCAAAATAAAGATTTGTTTTAAGCTCTTGAGCAAATGCCGCCATTTCATATTTTGTTTTATCATTTACATTAAGACTTCCAGGCACTGCCGTCTCAGGAAGTACAATCATATCTGTCCTCTTAGATTCGGAGGCGGCCCTAGCCATTTGAAAGTTTCTTTTCTGAACTTGATCTATGACGGAAAGGTTGGATTGTACTTCAATAGATTTTTCAAAATTTCCAATGTTCGTTTGAATCAAAGAAAAAGAAATGGGTCGTGATTTTTCTGAGTGACGATATACATCAAGAATTCTCCACTGGCCGTAGAGAAAAATGGCTAAACTTAAAGCGATAGCACTTAAAGCACCTTTCAGAGGAAAAAGATGTTTTTGGGGTTTTGCAACATAAAGTGCAATTTTTAAAAATAAGATATTGATCAACACAATGAAAAAAGTAAGCCCCGACATCCCTGTGATATCAATAAATTGTATGAAAGCTATTTTTTCATAAAGTGAACCCCCTAAGTACCAGGGAAAGAGTTGGGGATAGAGAAATTCTATGCTTGTGTAGATGATGGGCAAGAGCACTAATTCAGAAATCTTTGATTTGTTTTTGATCCAGTAAGAAAGGGCGGTGAACAACGCGGTTGAAAGACCAAATGCAAGACAGTAAAGAAAAAGGACAGCAAAGCTTAGCGGTTTTGAAAAACCACCAAATTCTTGCATTGTAAAAGAAATCCAATATTCACCAGAAAGAAGTGTCGTAAAACCGGTTATCCATCCAAAGAAAAAAGCCTGTTTAAAGTTCTGTGCATTATGAAGAGCCATAAAAAGAGGGATGAGAGCGAAAAAAAGAAGAAAAGCAACATTCCATGTTGGAAAGGAGAGGGTGATGAGGAGTCCAGAAAGAACAGAAAGTGGAATTCCGATAGATAATGCTTTCATTAAATTTTATTGTAACCCCCATTTTGATCTTGTCTAGGAATCGATATTTAGATGAGAATGTTATAAGTTGTAAGTTATAGGTTATAAGTTAAGACTTATAAAAGTTTATGTTTGTTCTATACAATACAGTTATTCATTTATTGGCCATTCTTGCTTTGCCTTTTTTGATTTGGAAGATAGCTACATCACCTCGTCATCGGTTTGGATCGTTGCAGAAAATGGGAGTTAGGGGATCCTTCGGCCTTCGGCCTCAGGATGACAAGATTGCCACGCCCCCTTTAGGGGCTCGCAATGACATAATGAGGAATAACAACCACGAAAAGCTGGTGTGGATGCATGCCGTGTCTGTAGGAGAAGTGGTGAGCACGACGACTCTCATAGACCAACTTCACCTCAAAGGATTAAAAGTTTTTCTCTCGACAACAACAAAAACAGGATACGAAACAGCCTTGAAAATGGGCCATGCAGATCATATCTTTTTTTTTCCTTTTGATTTTCCATGGATTATGCATTGTTTTTTTAAAGAACTTTCCCCCTCTCTCATTATTTTATTAGAATCAGAGCTATGGCCTAATCTTATTTGGATGGCTCATAGAAGAAACATTCCGGTTATTGTTCTCAATGGGAGAATTTCAAAAAAATCACA
>JACOXK010000065.1 GCA_016182335.1 Deltaproteobacteria bacterium
TTATGCTCAAGTTATCAATGATGTCGAAGGAAAAACTTTATTTAGTATTTCAACTCAATTAAAAAAGAGCAAAAAAAAATCAGGAGGTTCTGCGAAAGATACTATAGTAATTCTTGGAAAAACTCTTGGTGAAAAATTTAAAGGACAGAAGTTGGTTCTAGATCGCAATGGTTTTCTCTATCATGGAAAAGTTAAATTTTTTGCTGATGCAGTACGTGAAGCTGGAGGAGTGCTTTAATGTCGAAAATTGATCCAAATTCTCTCACTCTTGAAGAAACGATTGTTCATATTAATCGTGTAGCAAAGGTAGTTAAGGGTGGGCGTCGATTTAGTTTTAGTGCCATTGTTGTGACTGGTGATAAACAAGGTCATGTTGGCTGTGGCTTGGGCAAGGCTAATGAAGTGCCAGAAGCTATTCATAAGGCATCTGCAGCAGCTAAGAAATCGCTGGTCAAAATTCCTATTGTTGGTGGAACGATTCCTCATGCTACTGTTGGAGAATTTGCAGCGAGTTCTATCATTATGAAACCTGCAACTCCAGGTACGGGAGTAATAGCAGGTGGAGGGGCGCGTGCAGTTCTGGAGGCTTGTGGAGTTGAGGATATTCTGACAAAGTGTATTGGCTCGCATAATAATCACAATGTAATTAAAGCAACGATAAATGGATTAGAAAAACTGCAGCGAATGGGAAGGATGGATCAATTGAAAGAAGAGCAGTATAAACAAGCCGGAAGTGAGTCGTAATATGTTATTGGAAAATTTAAAAGTACCCTATGGATCGGTGAAAAATCGAATGCGTGTTGGACGTGGTAACGCTTCTGGAAATGGAACGACTTGTGGTCGTGGTATGAAAGGGCAAAAAGCGCGAAGTGGCGGGAAAATTCCTCCCTATTTTGAAGGTGGACAGATGCCATTACAACGTCGTTTACCAAAATTTGGTTTTACTGGTGCTGTTCATAAGAAGAGTGCTATTTTTAATATCGGAGATATTGAGCGATTTAAATTAGGGGACAATGTGAATTTAGATCTTTTAAAGAATAAAGGGCTTATACCCAAGAAAAGCCTTACTTTAAAGATTTTGGCCAAGGGAAAACTCACAAAGCCTGTGACAATTGTTGCTCATCATTTTTCAGCAGAGGCTTTGAAAGTAGTAGAAAAAGCAGGTGGAAAAATAATCCCTGTGAAAGCTGAGAAATAAAGTGTCAGGTGTTCAAGGAATTGCGAAAATTCCTGAATTGCGACGACGGATTTTATTTACGCTTGTTGCTCTTATTTTGTATCGTTTTGGATCTTTTCTTCCAATCCCCGGGATTGATGCAGAACAGTTGGCCGAATTTTTTCAAGCCAATACCATTTTAGGTTTTTTTAACCTCATTGCGGGTAATGCTCTTCGGCAGATGTCCATATTTGCTCTAGGGGTTATGCCGTATATTAGTGCTTCCATTATTTTTGATCTGTTGAAGGTTGTCTCTCCCAGGCTTAAGGAGTTATCGCAGGAAGGTGAAGAAGGTCGAAAGAAGCTCACTCAATATACGCGATATGGAACCGTGGCCTTGAGTCTTTTTCAAGGTTTTATGTTGTCGACACTTATTAGCAAACAGGCAGGGGCTGTATATATTCCTGGATGGCAGTTTACAGTGATCACAATGATAACATTGTGTACGGGTACCTGCCTTCTTATGTGGTTGGGCGAGCAAATTACAAACCGCGGCATAGGTAATGGAATTTCTCTCATTCTTTTTGCTGGAATTGCTGCTCAAATTATATCTCATTTTCAAAGACTTTTTGAGTATTCTGCTAAAACGAATCCGATGAGTGGCTTTATTGTCATTGGATTTATAGTGTGCCTTATTGCGTTTATTGTTTTTATGGAACGGGGACAGCGTCGAATTCCAATTCAATACGCTAAGCGAATACAGGGTAGAAAAATGTATGGAGGGCAAACAACACATCTGCCCCTGAAGATCAATACTTCAGGAGTTATTCCTCCTATTTTTGCATCTTCGCTTCTTACTTTTCCCAATTCTATTTTACAATTTTACACTGTTGGATTTTTGGCTTTATTTGCCAATGCCATGCAAAATCAGACTGTGTTTGATTTATTGTACATAGGCCTTATTGTTTTTTTCTGCTACTTTTATACATCGATTGTTTTTAATCCACATGATGTTTCTGAGAATCTTAAAAAATACGGTGGTTACATTCCTGGTATTCGTCCCGGTGGCCCTACTGCCGAGTATCTTGAGAAAGTTCTAAGCCGAATTACTTTAGGTGGAGCCATTTACATAGCAGCGGCCTGTGTTGTTCCGGGGATAATTTTTAATTTGATAGGTCCTGAGCTGCAATTTATGGGGTACGCCTTCGGTGGTACGTCGGTTATAATTCTTATAGGCGTTGCCCTTGATACAGTTTCTCAGATTGAGTCACATTTACTGTCTCGCCATTATGAAGGTTTTATGAAACAAGCCAAAATAAGAGGAAGACGGTGAATGTAAGTGATATGAATCTTATCTTTCTTGGGCCTCCAGGTGCAGGGAAAGGGACACAAACAAAAAAACTCATAGAAGAGTTTGGATTTATACATCTTTCAACGGGTGATATTTTAAGACAATTGATTCGTAGCCGTGATACTTTAGGGTTGCAGGCTCAGATCTACATGGACCAGGGAAAGCTTGTTCCTGATGGTCTTATTCTTGAAATGATTCAGACGAAAATGGAGAAAAAATGTGGCTATATTTTTGATGGTTTTCCACGGACTATCGATCAAGCATCCGCTCTGGATAAAATTGTTCCTGTTGATCATGTTGTCTATTTATTTCTTAGTCATGATGTGATTCTTAAGAGACTTACTGGAAGGCGTGTGTGTGAAAAGTGTGGGAAAGAATACCACATTGAGTTTATGCCTTCCTCTTTGAAAGATAGCTGTGAACTTTGTAAGGGTAGGCTTTATCAAAGGGAGGATGACAGACCTTTCGTCATCGAGAATCGCTTGAGCGTTTATGAAAAACAAACAAAACCATTGCTTGAATATTATCATGAAAAGCTTATTCGCATTGAAGCCTGCGGAAATGTTCTCTCCATTGATCAAGAAAATATAAAAAAAATAGGTCTTTCTACTCATAAAGCAATGTCTCAGTGCTGTTCCTGATTTTTTCATTATGATAGAGCTTAAAACACGTCGTGAAATAGAGATAATGAAAGTAAGTGGCCAATATGTTGGTCAGATTTTAGCTGAAATTCAAAAAAGGGCAGAAATGGGTATGACAACATTTGATCTCAATGACATTGCAGAAGAGAAAATTGTAGAATATGGAGTCCAATCTGCTTTTAAAGGATATAGAGGATTTCCAGCGAGTCTTTGTACTAGGAGATCTTGTAAGTATCGATTTTGGGGTGATCCACGAAGGGTATTATGGAGATGCAGCTTGTAGTTTTATCTTGGGAAGAGACCCAGATCATCATCAGCGCTTGCTCTTGGAGGTTACTCGACAGTCCTTAATGCTTGGAATTGAGCAGGCTAGAGTTGGTAATAGAATTTCTGACATCTCTGTTGCTGTTCAAACCCATGTGGAGTCACATGGATTTTCAGTTGTTCGGGAGTTTGTGGGGCATGGTATTGGTAGGAGTCTTCATGAAGACCCCCAAATTCCAAACTATGGTCTCCGGGGTGAGGGACCTCTTATTCGGGAGGGTATGGTATTGGCAATTGAACCCATGGTCAATTTTGGAGGAGCGGCAGTGAAAGTTCTTTCTGACGGATGGACTGTTGTCACGAAGGATTCTAGTCTTTCAGCGCATTTTGAGCATACTGTTGCGGTTACAGCGGGTGGGCCTGAGATTTTAACAATGGTGATGTCCTGAAATAGAGGAGGATAGAAAATGAGTCAAAAAGAAGAAGCTATAGAGGTTGAAGGAACGATACTGGAGACCTTACCTAATGCCATGTTCCGTGTTGAATTAGTGAATGGGCATAAGGTTTTAGCGCACATTTCCGGAAAGATGAGGATGTACTATATTAAGCTTCTTCCTGGGGATAAGGTCAAGGTGGAATTGTCCCCCTA
>JACOXK010000066.1 GCA_016182335.1 Deltaproteobacteria bacterium
TAGCCCACTGTGCTAAGACCTACAGCTCTGCATTTCTCAATTGATCATAAATTTCAATAAGTTAGTATAATGAATAGCGATGAGTAGGGTCCCATGATACAATAGAGATGCTTAGCTTTTCGAGCGTCATTAATCCGAATTAATACTTCAATTAAGGAGGGGAAATATGTTTGAACCAAAAACTATTTTGAGTTTTCTGTTGCTGAGTGTAATTGTAGTTCCAGTGTGGGGTTCTGAGACTTTTCGATTTCAAAACCCGCAAGCTTGGATTCGAATTGGAAGCAATGACGCCGATAGCGTTAAGCAGTGCGTTGATAAGGTTCGCGCTGACGCTAAATTACGTCAGCGATGCAAGACAGAAGCCTCAGCAAAGTGTAAAACAAAGAGCTTGTGCTTAAGTGAGTCATTTCTGGACTGTGTTATGGTTATTATCCCTCCAAGAGCTGCTGAACCGCAGTGTTCATTTAGCTGTGAACAATGCCCCCCAGCAAGCGCAGCTATAGAAAGCTCACCAAACAACAAAAGCGAAGACCAGAGGACAACGAACCTTAAGCTAAAAAATAATAAACGATGATGTAGGTCGATCAGGTTCTTCGATCTTCAGCTAGCTTTGAGTGGGGTGTAAGGAACGAAGTTGGCCGCAGGCGGCTGAGACGTCGCGGCCTTTGCTCCATCGAATAAAAGAAAAAATATCATGCGTTTTTAAAATTTCTTGGAATCGATCAATTCTCTCTAAAGGTGGCTCTCGATACGTAAGATCTGAATGCGAATTAAAAGGAATCAGATTTATTTTAAATGGAAATCCCTTAAGTAATTTTACGAGTCGATAAGCATCTTCATCGCTGTCTGTTATTCCATCCATGAGAATGTATTCCAGCATGATCTTTCTTTTTTTATTATTTTTATAAAGAGATCTTATTTCTTCTAACAGTCTTTCAATTGGATAAGCTTTATTCATGGGCATTAAAGATGTACGAACTTCATTTGATGATGCATTGAGAGAAAGTGCTAAATTCACATTTGTTTTCTTTCCAAACTCAGCAATTTTGTGAGCAAGGCCTACGGTTGAAACAGTGATACGACGAGGTGCCAGTTCTAGTCCATGAGGATGCGTCATAAGCTCTAGTGCCGAAATTACATTGGTAAAATTATCAAGCGGCTCGCCCATTCCCATCATAACAACATTTGTGATGCGATTAGATTGCCACGGAGCGCAGGAGGCTACTCGCAATGACAACTGTACTTCCAAAAGTTGATTGAGAATTTCTGAAACTTTAAGATGGCGAATGAGCCCCTGTTTGGCGGTCAAACAAAACTTACACTTCATTCTGCAACCTACTTGCGTTGAAATACACACCGTATTTCGTCCCCGGTGAGGCATAAGAACTGTTTCAATCGTTTCTCCATCTTCCAATTCAAAAAGAAATTTTTGCGTGCCATCTGAAGAGGTTTGAATCTTTTTGGTTTTAAGAGAACTTAAATAAGCGAATGCGGATAATTTTTGCCTCAGCTCATAAGAAAAATTACTCATTTCATTGAAATGATGAACCTTTTTTTTATAAATCCATTGAAGAAGTTGTGTAGCTCTAAACGGCGGTTCACCCCAACCTGAAAATAGGTTTTCAAGCTCTGTTAATGATAAATTCTTACAATCCACTTTATCTTTCGACATAAGCTTTCCTCACATAGAGAGGTTCAACATTAAAATATTCTACTGTGTTATGAGTCTCAAAGTTCGCCCACACACTGCTTGCAAGGTTTTGTGTCAATAAAAAAGCTGAAGGAGTTTCAAAGTGCGTTGTAACACACTTCTGTGCTATGTAGGGTTGCCCACCAGGATAAAGACACGCAAAGACTTCACTTTTATTGGAGGGAAGAACACTTAAGATTTTACCGCCTTGTTTTATGGCGTGATAGACACGATACTCAAGAGAGCAAACAGGAGCTACTCTACACTGTTTTGCATAAGCTAAGGCGCTTACGGTAGCTATCCCAATCCGAATACCCGTAAAAGAACCAGGCCCTACAACACATCCTAAACCATCAATTTCTCTTTTGTGAATATTTGCTTTTTTCAATGCTTGATCAATCATAAATATAATTCTTTGAGAACAGCTGGATTCAATGTTTTCACTTACAAAAGACAGAACTTGATCATTAGATGATACAACAACTAAAGCTTCTTTCTGAGAAGTGTCTATTGATAAAATAATCATAAAATAAATATCGATCCGGAGCCTGTCCAGAGCCACTGAGAAGGAGCCATTCAAGATGACAGAGGGGAACTCACGAAATCTAATTAAACGCCGAGTATTCTAGCAATGTCTACGTAAAATACAAATACTAATAGGCTCACAATAAGCACAATACCAACGATATTGGCAATACGCGTGCCCATCTCGCCAATGGGCTTTCGACGTATAGCCTCAATGGTGAAAAATAAGAAGTGCCCCCCATCAAAGATAGGGAGTGGAATAAAGTTGATAACCCCTAGATTAATGCTAATAAACGCCATAATATCAAGGAAATAGGATGCTCCCTGTTTAAATCGCTCACCAGCCATAGCACCTATCGCAATAGGGCCACCTAAAACTTTGGGTGATAACTGTCCAAAAATGAGCATTTTAAGTGTTTTTAGAATAGAGAGGGTCCACTCAATTGTTGTTTCAAGAGAATAAGACAACGAAGCGAATATGCCTCCAGCGCGCCACTTCGCCACCATCGGTTCGTTCTGAAGATACCCCGTTGCGATACCAATAATATATTTCATCTGGCCATTCGGAAGCGGGGCTTGCACTCCAGAAACACTTACTTCTTTGAATTCTCCGCTGCGAACAAAACCTACCTGAACTTGTCCCATTACCTTTAATGACTCTTCAATACCCTTAACCACATCCTCTAAAGTTGGCTTAGCTTCATAAACACTTTTGCCATTTAAAGAAACAAGTACATCTCCTTCTTTAAGGCCAGCAACAGCTGCGGGCTTGTTTTTACCTACTGATTGAATGACAAAAGCAGGATTAACACTTAAGTTTTCTGCTCTTGGCAATTGCCCAGAAACTTCCAGAGTTTTTAGACCCCTCTGAATTTCAGCTTTTAAAATTGCACCAGACAGTACTTTGAGTTGACCTGAAATTTGTGAAAACGTTTCAACTTTATGCCCATTGATTGAAAGAATTTTGTCTCCGATCATAAAACCCAGCTTCGACAAAATAGAATTTTTTAAATCAAAACCAATCACTGGTTGATAAGACCAAGGAGCCATACCGGGAACATGGCCAACAGTGATAGCTTCTCCAAGTGGGTTTTGAAGGCTCTCTCTTTTAGAAATTAATTTAAGTTCAAGTGTTTGCGAATCTCTTCAACATCTTCTCTCCAAAACTGAACTGGACTTTTTTCGATAGAAACAATCTTATCACCCTCTTGAAAGCCCTGAGATTCTGCATAAGAGCCACTTTCTACATAGCCAATGCTTGAAACAACACTTTCACGACCTATAACGCCAGCCACAAGAAATAGTAAAGTAACAGTTAAAAGAAAATTAAAAATAGGACCAGCCGCCACAACACAACTTCTTTGCCAAACAGGTTTATTAGCAAAGGCGTGTGTGTCCGAAGGATTGATCTTCTCGCCCGGCTCTTGCCCGTGAATTTTCACATAACCACCTAACGGAAGAATCGACAGACAATATTCTGTCTCCCCCCATTTCTTTTTTAAGATTTTTGGTCCAAAACCAATCGAAAAAACTTCAACTTTAATACCGAAAAGTTTGGCCACAATAAAATGACCGAATTCATGAATAAAAACGATCGCCAAGAATAAAACACTGATACCAACTGCGTACCATAAAACATTAGAAACAATATTCAGCATAAAATGAACTTACCTCCATAAGTAATTGACGTACACATAAAGAAACGGAGCAACAAAAAAGACGCTATCAATACAATCCAGCATACCGCCATGTCCTGGAATAAGACTGCTTGAGTCTTTTGCATGAAAATGCCTTTTTAGAAAAGACTCGAAAAGATCCCCACACTGAGCGCATAGGGAGCCCACAACTGCAAGGAAAACACCCTCCACCGGCCTTAATTCTAGAAAAAAGGAAAATCTATAAAGCAAAACGGCAACCACGGAAAGAAGAATGCCCCCAAGAGCTCCTTCTATTGTTTTATTGGGACTAATGATTTCAAGAAGTTTTTTTGTTCCCATTAGTTTTCCAAGCGCATAACCACCTAAGTCACTTCCCCAAGAGATTATAAGCATCAAAAACACCCAATGAAGCCCATGCGTAAGATTTCTCACCAATGGGAAACACCCCATAAAAAAAGTAATATAAAGAATACCAAGAACTGTTGTAGCAAGTTCCTCAAAGTAAATCTCTGCACGTTGAGCAGCTTGATAAAGATAAAAAATAAAAAGAACAAGGAGGGAAACTGTAACGGCTCCGTAAAAATATTCCGACTCAGCTGTCATATTAACAAAAACTAAAAAAACACCTGTCCCAGCACCTATCCATTTAAAATTCAGATAAGATTCATCTTTGAAAGCCATATTAAAATACTCATAAAAACAAAAACCGGACGCTAAAAGTGTAATAACTTTTACCCCGGTAATATCCCCATAGATAAGAACAAGAACAAGCAACAGAATCAGAATCGATGCAGATAGAAGTCGCACCCCAAGCTCATTAGCACTTTTGCTTTCAGCAGATTTGTCCATAACGCCTCTCTCTTTCATTAAAACTATGAACAGCCTCAATGAAATTCTCTTTTGAAAAATCAGGCCACATCACGTCTGTAAAATAAAGTTCAGAATAGGCACATTGCCATAAAAGAAAATTACTTATTCTTTTCTCGCCTGAAGTTCTGATAAGCAGATCTGGATCAGGTAAATCACTTGTCCAAAGATAGGATTCAAAATCTTTTTCTGTAGAAACACTTTTTCCTGATTTCGATATTCTCTGAACAGCATCCATAATTTCCTGTCTTCCCCCATAGGATAAAGCAATATTGAGAATCATGCCAGTATTCTTTTGCGTTTTTTTGATGGCTTGCTCTATTTTCTTCTTTAAAAAAATGTTCAGTCGAGATTGGTCCCCAATAACTTTAAGACGAATATTGTTTTTGATAAGAAGTGGAATATCCTCTTCAAGAAA
>JACOXK010000136.1 GCA_016182335.1 Deltaproteobacteria bacterium
TTATTGGAAGCCCAGAGATTGTTATGGCCTTGAGTTTTGGAGGGTCTTTGAAGTTTAACCCTCTCAAAGACAGCATTAAAAATACTCAGGGTGAAAGTGTTAGATTCGATGAACCAAAGCTAGCACCAGAACTTCCACCTGGGGGTTTTTCGACATCATTTAAAAATTACTTTCCACCTTCTGAAGATGAGCCTGAAGATATTATCATTCAGTCTGCAAGTGAACGCTTGCAGAAATTGGAACCCTTCCCTGCGTGGAGCGGAAAAGACTATTTAAAACTTCCTGTACTTTTAAAAGTACAAGGCAAGTGCACAACGGATCACATCTCCCCTGCTGGCCCATGGCTTAAATACAGAGGTCACTTAGATAAGATTAGCGATAATATGTTTATGGGTGCTAAAAACGCTTTCATGGATACAGAAGGGACAGGTTATAACATTTTGAATACTGAAGATAATCAACCTCTGTCTGGAATTGCGCGTGTGTATAAATCCAGTGGCAAAGACTGGGTTGTCATCGGAGACGAAAACTATGGAGAAGGAAGCTCCCGTGAGCATGCAGCTATGTCTCCTCGTCATTTAGGTTGCAAAGCTGTGATCGTTCGAAGTTTTGCACGAATTCACGAAACCAATTTAAAAAAACAGGGAATTTTACCCTTTGTTTTTGCAGACCCTGCGGATTACAATAAAATTAGAAAGTTTGATTTTATTTCCATTCTTGGATTGAAAAATTTACGACCGGGAAGCATTGTGAAATGTGAGATTTTTCACTCTGATGACAACACAACCGACAAAATAAAATTAATGCATAGCATGACAAAAGAACAGATCGAATGGTTCAAAACTGGCTCAGCTATGAATTATTTTGGAAAAAAATAACGTGGAAAATGTCGTTATCATTGGCGGAGCGTGTGCAGGACTCACTGCAGCCCTCTACACAGCACGCGCAAATTTAGAGCCCTTGTGTATTGAGGGCTATCAATCTGGGGGGCAACTGATGCTTACAACAGAAGTTGAAAATTATCCTGGTTTTCCTCTAGGTATTATGGGACCAGCCCTGATGGATTTATTTCGAAAACAGGCAGAGCGATTTGGAACTAAGTTTGTCACAGCGGATGTTACAAAAGTTGATTTTAAGACAAAACTATTCGAAATCTATGTCGGCAACCATCTCTACAAAACAAAATCTGTCATTATCGCTACAGGCGCAAAACCTAATACCTTGAAAATTCCCGGAGAAAAAGAACTTATGGGACATGGGGTATCCACCTGTGCTACCTGTGATGCGGCTTTTTTTAGAGATCAGGATGTGGTTATGGTGGGTGGTGGGGATTCTGCGATGGAAGAGGCCATGTTTCTTACTAAATTTGCTAGAAAAGTTTTTGTTGTCCATCGAAGAGATAAATTGAGAGCTTCAAAAATCATGCAAGACAGAGCTTTTAACAATAAAAAAATTTCATTTATTTGGGATAGCACTGCTGTGAAAGTTCTGGGCGAAAAAGAAGTCACAGGGGTTGTTCTTCAAAATCTCAAAACTCATAAAGAAGAAAAATTAGACTGTCAGGGGTTTTTCTTGGCTATTGGGCACACACCCAATACTGAAATTTTCAAAGGCCAGATTGAGTTGTATGAAAATGGCTATATTAAAGTTGTGAATCAAACCCGCACAAGTGTAGAAGGCGTTTTTGCTGCTGGTGATGTGCAAGATCATCGGTATCGTCAGGCTGTCACAGCGGCTGGCAGCGGCTGTGCCGCCGCCATTGACGCAGAAAAATATTTAGAATCACTGTAAATCCTTCTCCCCTCATCGAGTGCAATATGTATCTGGTCTTATTCATTCAGTCATTTTGACTAATACTACCAAATAATGAAGTTAATATGATCAATTCATCTCCACCTTGAATCTAATTGTTAGACATAGTAAGTCTCCAATTTTATTAGACTATTTGGGATGTTTAAATAAAAACCAATTGTGTCATTCAAAATAAAATATCAAGTCTCAAAAAATCTAATTATATTCAGTGGTTATATATAAATTCTTTGGCATGGGGATTGCTTCGTTATGAAGTGAGGGCCTCATGAATCAGAAGAAAAGTCGAAAAGAATATGTCTATGCACTTTTTTTATTCTTCATTGTTTTTGGTTCACTGAAACTTCTGCGTCCTAGTGATCCTAAAAATGCTGTTGTTATTCGAAAACCCGCTTCTATCAGGGTTCAGAAACCTGTTGTCTTTTTAAGGGATATAAACAATACCGCCCGAGTACAGACTGTGATAGCCAAAAGGCATACGATTCCACTTATGAAGGGAAATATCGATCCTTCTGGCTCCGCCCTCAGAGTGATGGAGGAAACACTCCCTCCGCAGCCTCGGCTACGGAGGACAAGCAGGATGACAGGTCACGAAACAAGACTTATTGCAGAGCAAGAGAAAATGGACTTATGTAAAACTCTTTTTGAAAGCAAAGACGATTTACCCAAAAATCAGTATCAGAGAATGATGCAGAGCTTAAATTGCGTAGATTCTCACCCATCGACAACAACTACTTACAGAACTGGACAATTGATAGAAAATAAAAATATCAGTAACTTGGAGATCCTTCGTTCTACGGAGTTTATCCGAAGCTATCGTGAGGGGCCAGGGCTTCGAAGAACTCACGATGACAGAATAAGACCTCTGGATGACAGGCAATCCACGATTATTGGTAGAAAAGCTCAAATCATAAACGACAAGAAAGAATACGAAAAATTTTCGAAGGATTTAAAAATTATTATTGATGAGTGTTCCGAAAAAGAAAATATCGATTCCTCGATCGCGTCTTCAACGCTCCTCGGAATAACAGAAGAAAATCTCACAGCGACCCAAAAAAATCAAAATAAAAATCTAGAGATGTATCTTATTCGCACCGGTGATGGAGAGGTTTATCTTTTTATTTTCACTCAAACAACAAATTTAATTTATAAATTTGATGGCTCTGGAATTAAAGATAATTTTAGTGCCGTGACAAGGATTGAAACAATAGATTCTAAAGAGGACGACGATGATGCGGTTTCATGCATGATTCATCAGGTAAGCCTCCAATTTTCCGGCGAATCCCTACATCTCTAAATCCTCCCCCTCCAAAAAAAGGTAGTAATCTTGCCATAGAAAAGACTATTAATATGTCGACGGGTGGCATGGGTTGGGGACCCCCAATGAGCGCCTGAAGGCCTTACTGGCCGAAGCCGTCGATTGGGGGTAACCCATGACAGGATCCGTCAACACTCAGCCGACTTTTCTATGACAACATCAGGATGACAAACAAAAATCATTCGATAAAGTCCACTTATGGCCTCACACCAAGAACTAGATTCTCTTCTTAAAGAAAAACGTATCTTTAAACCGCTAGAAACTTTTTCCAATAAAGCACGCATTAAAAATTTCGATGACTATCAAAAGATCAAAACCCTAGCCCATGAAAATCCTCAAAAGTTCTGGGCAGAATGCGCTGAAGAACTTCACTGGTTTTCAAAATGGAAACAGGTCCTTGAATGGAAGTCACCTGATGCTCAATGGTTCATTGGTGGCACAACCAATATGTCCTATAACTGTTTAGATCGTCACCTTCCCTCCAAAGCACAAAAACCAGCCATTATTTGGGTGGGTGAACCTGGTGAACAAAGAATTTTATCGTTTCAAGAACTGTACAAACAAGTCGCTACACTCGCCCAAGCTCTTCTAGATCTTGGTCTTAAAAAGGGCGACAGAGTCATTGTCTACATGCCAATGATTCCGGAACTTGCAATTTCTCTTTTGGCTTGTGCTCGAATTGGACTTGTTCATTCCGTTATCTTTGGAGGTTTTAGCAGTACTGCCATAAAAGACCGAGTTAAAGATGCACAGGCGAAACTTATTATCACTGCCGATGGCGGGTTTCGCAGAGGCAACATAGTTCCCCTCAAAGACAATGTCGATAAAGCTTTGTACAACAACTCCTGTGTCGAAAAAGTTATTGTTTTCCAAAGAACAAATCACTCCATCTCTTGGAACAAAAATCGAGACCTCCTCTGGAGTGAGTTATTTGAAAAAACAAAATTAAAAGCACATGCTGTTCCGATGGATTCTGAAGATCCACTTTTTATGCTTTACACCAGTGGAACAACTGGAAAACCTAAGGGCATTCTTCACACAACTGGGGGGTATTCTGTTTACGCGCATAAAACAGCTCAGTGGGTTTTTGATTTAAAAGCAGATGATATTTTCTGGTGCACTGCCGACATTGGCTGGATTACTGGCCACACTTATGTTCTCTATGGCATTTTATCAAATGGAGTAACAACACTAATGTATGAAGGAGCTCCAGATCATCCTCATAAAGGACGTTTTTGGGACATCATTGATAAGCACAATGTTTCTATATTTTACACGGCCCCTACAGCTATTCGTGCTTTTATTCAGTGGGGTGATCAGATTCCTCTCAAATACAATTTAAAGAGTTTGCGCCTTTTGGGAACTGTAGGTGAACCTATCAATCCAGAAGCCTGGATGTGGTACCACGAAATCATAGGTCGTAAAAAATGTCCCATTGTGGATACGTGGTGGCAAACTGAAACGGGTGGAATTTTAATTTCGCCACTTCCTGGTGCCGTGAGTGCAAAGCCTGGGTCAGCCACACTTCCGCTACCCGGCATTGAAGCCGATGTTGTTGATCAAACTGGCACGTCACTTCCCCCAAATAAAGGTGGCTTTCTTGTCATTAAAAAACCGTGGCCCGCCATGCTTCGCACTATTTACAAAGACCACGACCGATACATCAAACAATATTGGACCGACATTCCAGGTTTTTATTGGACAGGAGACGAAGCACGACGCGATGAAGATGGGTATTTTTGGATCATGGGCAGAGCTGATGATGTTATCAAAGTTTCAGGCCACAGATTAGGGTCTGCAGAAATAGAGTCTGCGCTCGTAAGCCATCCTGCAGTTGCGGAAGCTGCAGTTGTTGGAATTCCACATGCTCTTAAGGGACAAGCCATCGCAGCTTATGTCACCCTTGTTTCAGATTATAAAACTTACGAAAACTTAAGCCACGATTTAAAACTTCACGTCGCTAGTGAGTTGGGGTCCCTTGCTCGTCCTGAATCCATTTCTATTGTAGACAAACTTCCTAAAACACGAAGTGGGAAAATTATGAGACGCCTGCTTCGTGATATGGCAGTAGGTCATAAAATTTCTGGTGATACAACAACCTTAGAGCAATAAAAGTTGAAGCGCACGACCAACGAAATAGGCTATCAAAGCCGCCCCACCACCTAGGAACAAAGTTTCAAGCCCCATGCTCAAGCGTTTCTGGTGCAATAGGTGTCCTTTATAAAATCCTAAGAGGAAAAAAGAAGTAAATGTCATCGATGCGCTGATGATATAAATATGAGGGATAGTTCCAAAAATTGAAATTATAAACGGAAGCACAGGAACAACTCCCACTAAACAGAAAGAACCAAACGTGGTCAGAGCTGCTTTTAAAGGCAGAGGGTTGGAAAGTCTTAAACCTAATTCTTCCGTGAGCATAGTATCAATCCAAAGCTTTTTGTCGGACGTTACAGTTTGAACAATGCCATCAAGCATTGCTCCCTTAAACCCCTTTTTCCTAAAAATCTCCCTAATTTCTTCTTTCTCGCCTTCGGGCACAAGTTCGATATGCCGTTCTTCAGTCGCACGAGCCTCTTCAAGAATATCGTGATCAGATTTAGCTCTAAAATAATTACTGACGGCCATGCTAAAACCATCTGCCAGCAAATTAGCAACTCCTAAAATCAGAGCAATGGAAATATCAAACTTGGCACCTGCAACACCTGAAATGATCGCAAATGTTGTAACAAGACCATCAATAGCACCCAAAATAAAATCACCTAAATAACTAGGAGTGCTTTGGTTTGAAAGCCGTTCCCGAATACTTGAAATAGAATGATCGTGCCTCAAACTTTCAGATTTTTTAGTTTCATTCATATAATGGCCCAAGGTAACAGGATAGATTGCCACGGGTTGCTTCGCCTCTCTCGCAATAACACGGCCTAACGATGAGCAATACCCTGGCTTTTTGCCTCTTCGATTAATGCTGGAACTATTTCAAACAAGTCTCCAACAATGCCAAAATGCGCTACACCAAAAATGGGGGCGTGGGGGTCTTTATTGATAGCAACAATGACATTCGATTTTTTCATCCCTGAAAGATGCTGAATAGCACCACTGATGCCACAGGCTAAATAGAGTTTTGGAGCAACTGTCTTTCCAGAACTCCCTACCTGTCGATCTCTTTCAACCCACTCATTATCAACAACAGGTCGTGAGGCTGCAAAATCCCCACCTAAAGCATGAGCTAAATCTTCAATAACGTGAAAGTTCTCTTTTTTTCCCACCCCTCGACCACCAGCAACAATAATGTTTGATTTTGCAAGATCTACAGCTGCCTTTTGTGCCACTTCAACGCCAATAAATTCAGTACGAAATTGAACGTTATCCAGAGAAACATCAAACGATTGAACTTGTGGCGCCCCACCCTCTTCAACAGAAGCAAAACCACCACGTTCAACGGTTACAAAATAAGGAGCTTTTTTAATTTTTACTTTCTCAACAAGCTTTCCGTTATATACTTGCCTTGAAAAAATAGGTTCAGAACCTTCGAAGGCAAGAGCAGAAATATCTGTCACAATGCCAGCCTGAAAAGAGGCAGCTAAAGAAGGTCCTACATCCCATCCTATCGATGTATGAGAAAACACAACCATTTTTGGTGAGTTCTTTTCAATCCACTGCCTCAAAACAGCTGTATAGCCATCAAGAGTATAGTTTTTGAGTATCTCGTGCTGCACATGAACAATCTCATTTATTTTTTTAGATGCTAATTTTGAGCTCAATGCTAAAGGGTTATTCGACAGAATCAATGCGCACACATCAGCATTCCATCTTCTCGCACACTGCGTAGCAAAACCAAGAGCACCTAAATTATGATCTAAAATCTGGGCGTCCCGATGCTCTATCAGGACAAGAATTTTATCCATATTAAAATACCTTTCTTTCCTTAAGTTTTGAGAGAAGCTCCCGAGCTATTTCTTTAGCACTTCCCTGTAAAATTTCAGCCTGACTCTGCACTTTTGGCTCTTCTAATGAAACTCTTTCAACAAGAGAGCCACGTGCACCCACATTTTGGGGTGAAAGATTTAACGAGGAAAGAGTTAATTCTTTAATTTCCTTTTTCTTTGCTTTCATGATTCCAGGAAGTGATGGATATCGGGGATTGTTAATCCCAGTTTGAATTGTCAAAAGAGCGGGAGCTTTAAGTTTAACAACTTCAAATGCTCCCCCTTCAAGCTCCCTTTTCACTTGAAGTGCTTTGCCATCAGTTGTTTCTAAATGTGTAACAACTGTCACATGAGGGATATTCAGAGCAGAAGCCAGAAGTGGTCCCACCTGAGACTGTGTATCATCTTCTGCTTGCACACCCGTAAGAATTAAATCGTATGGAAAATCAAGAAGTGCAGCTTTGAGTAACTTGGATACCACTATTGCATCACTGTCGTTACAATGAGAGTCGTTAACGAGAATACCTCGATCAGCGCCCATGGCAAACGCCTTTCGCATCACTTGTTTTGTCTCCTCACCACCTATCGAGACAATGAGTACCTCGCCTGAAAATTTTTCCTTCAATTGAAGAGCCGCTTCGACAGCATACTCATCAAAAGAATTCATTTTAAAAACAATATGTGAATTTTCAATGTTGCGACGGTCAGAGCCGATCTTAAAATCCGATTCCATGTCTGGAACGGCTTTAACACAAACAACTATATTCATGAAAAACCTTAAGTATCAGTCTAAGTATCAGTCTCTACGTCAACAACTACAGCGCCATTCCCCATTTCAGCTCCCAAAGCAGTGGTCGCACAATTGGATCCGTTTCCCATTTCGCCACCATTAACAGCAAAGTCGTGGTCCGAACCCGCGTCAACAGCTGATGCAACTTGAAGTGAAATCGAAAGAATCATGCACGAGAAAAAAATAATAACCTTAGTTTTCATAAACCTGCCTTTCTGTTAGCGGAAAAAACTGAATATTTAACTGATAAATAGCATCTGGATTTTCTTCAGAAGACAAAAACTGATTGATCTCCCGTCGAAACTCACGAATGCGTTCCTTAATCAGTCCCATGTTTTTTTTCGAAATCGCAACGGTAACCCCGTTAAACTCTCGCTGTTGATAATTATCACTTTTAAGATGATCCAAAGCCTGCCCTGCCATTTCCTTATGAAATGCGGTGATAGCCTCCTTTTTCATTTCGATTTCATCTCCCATGACAATGCTTTTTGAAGAGGCCTTAAATCTATTATCTTCTCGAATCAATAAACCAATGTCACGTAATGTCTCCAGGGCTTCCAGAGCCTCTTCTTTTGAAATTTTCTTTTTAAGTTGCCTCACGATCCAATCAGCATCGGCATTAAAATCTTGGAGATGAATCATTTCTCGAACAACCCAAAAATACCACTTATCACAAATTTTCTTCTGCTCTTCATCAATCTTTTTGGCAACAGGACCACGATTGAGAAGACTAATTCTTCCTTTGTAGAAATTTCTTAATTCATCTTCCCCCGCTTGGTTGAGATAAACGAGATTTTCAAAATATTCAGAACTGTATCGATCCAGTCCCAATCCCTTTGCAAATTTTTTAATATTTTTGTGGGAAAGATTGCGCTTGCCGTCCATGACAAGCTTCAAATAATTAGGAGAATTAAGCCCCGCTTTTTGAGCAAAAGCTTTATAGGAATAACTTGATCGTCTTTTTTTTTGAGCGTAATAATAGTCTGTTAAGAGTTTTCGATAATCTTTATAAGAAGAAACGTCCAGTTCCGCCATCTTCACCTCCCACTCATTTTTCTATAAAAGAATCATCCGTTGTGCAGGGTATATCGAAGCAAAGATTCGAACGCAAGGTTTATTTATCCCCCAAGATAAGCTTCTTGCACTTGCGGTGATGCTAAGAGTTCCTGCGATGTTCCTGATAAAACTAGTTTTCCATTTTCAAAAACAAGCCCTCGGTGAGCAATATGAAGCGCTTGATAGGCGTTTTGCTCGACAAATAAAACAGTTGTCCCCATCTTATGAATATCTGCAATCACTTGAAAGATGAGTTCAACCATTTGAGGAGAAAGACCAAGACTTGGTTCATCGAGAAGAAGAAGTTTAGGTCTTGCCATCAATGCCCTGCCTAGAGCTAGCATTTGCTGCTCGCCGCCTGAAAGGGTACCTGCATTTTGTTTCAGGCGCTCTTTTAACCTAGGAAATATTTTAAGAACCAGGTCCAGATCCTCCTGATTCTTTTTTGAATCACGAACTGGCCATGCTCCTAAATCTAAATTTTCGAAAATAGACAAATTAAGAAAAAGCCCCCTCCCCTCCGGCACGTGACTAATACCCAGGGCGACAATATCATGAGGTTGCATATCTGAGATTGTTATATCCTGTCCACCGCTCGAAAAAATGACGCGACCACTCGAAGGCTTGAGGAGTTTTGAAATTGCACGTAAAGCAGTTGATTTTCCTGCTCCGTTAGCTCCCAAAATCGTTACCAGTTCACCCTGCTTCAATGAAAATGAGAAGGGACTCAAAGCTTCAACTATGCCATAATGAACTGATAAGTTTTCAATTTTAAGCATGGGCTCCTTTTCCCAAATAGGCCTCAATCACTCGCTCATTTTTCTGAATTTCAAGAGGTGTACCCTCGGCAATGTGACAACCATAATCAAGCACCGCAATTCTTTCACACACCCCCATCACAAGCTTCATATCATGCTCGATAAGAAGAATAGTCAGATCAAACTGGTCCCTAATCAATTGAACCATACACATCAGCTCTTGAGTCTCTTTGATGTTAAGACCTGCAGCAGGCTCATCTAGAAGAAGAAGTTTTGCACCAGTTGCCAATGCACGAACAATCTCAAGTTTACGTTGATCTCCATAAGGAAGATCACAGGCACGTCGATGTCGTCTGTGATGTAAATTGAATATCTCAAGCAAGTGATTCGCCCTGTCCCGATGAAGACGCTCTGTTTTTCGATACGATTTAAACTGCATCATAGAACTCAAAATACCTCTGTATTTCGATGTGGAGCTATGATCTAACGAAATAAGCACGTTATCTAAAACTGAAAGCTCCTTGAATAATCGAATATTTTGAAAAGTTCTAGCAACAAATCGCCTTGTAATCTCATGAGGCTTTAATCCTAAAAGAGTTTTTCCAAATGCCTCAACACTCCCAGAGGTGGGTTGATAAACTCCGGTCAGAAGATTAAACAATGTCGTTTTGCCAGCCCCATTAGGACCAATCAACCCAAAGATATTATTTTTTTTAATGGAAAGTGATACATCAGTGAGCGCCTTGAACCAACCAAACTGCATAGTAAGCTTCTCCACTTTCAAAGCCACTGATTCCTGAAAAAATAAACTCATACTACGTTCTCGCCAAAAAAACTCCTCGCCATACTAGCATGTACGCCGGAGCCTGTCCCGAGCTAAGCGAGGGATCCCCTCCTCGCTGCGGCCTTGTCTGAGATTATTTTTTCCAGAATCAACGATAAATATTGATTATCCTTCATGAAGTGGTCTTCTTTGTCGCAGGACTTTTTTAGGCCAGCGCGGCACAAAATCAATCCATTCTTTTGTCCCCAAAAGTCCTTTAGGTCTTAAAATCATGACAAGTATTAAGAGAAGCGAATAAAGAATCATGCGAAGATCAATGCCGATCATGTCTTGAAGCGGCCGTAATAATTCCCGAATAACTGTCAAAAAAACAGCTGCAATCACTGAACCGGAAATACTCCCCATTCCTCCCAAAACAACCATGATGATGGCCTCAAAACTTTTGTTCAAATCAAATGTTTGAGGATTGAGGTAACTTAAATAATGAGCAAAAAGGGAACCTGCAACACCTGCCAAGAAAGCTCCTATCACAAAGGCTTGTAACTTCACGTGCGTTGTAGGCACTCCCATACTACTCGCTGCAATTTCATCTTCACGAACGGCAAGAAAAGCTCTTCCTTGAGAAGACCTTGTGAGCCTCCACAACATAAAGAGAGCCGCAACTACACCCGTATACACCCAACCAAACGATGAGAGGGGTGGAATATCTGTCATGCCGCGGGCCCCCCCTAGGGAATTAATATTAAGAATAATCACACGAATAATTTCTCCAAAACCCAAAGTCACAATAGCAAGATAGTCCCCTCTGAGCCGCAAAGAAGGAAGGGCTACGATGTAACCGAATACGGCAGCAATACAGCCAGATAAAAAAATAACAACAAAAAAAAGTTGCGGAAATGAAGCAAAGAAACTTGTGGAGAGAAGAGCGGACACATAGGCCCCTATCGCCATAAAACCTGCGTGCCCCATCGAAAACTGCCCTGTAAATCCACTGATAAGATTTAGGCTTGTCGCAAAAATAATATTAATGCCAGCAAATATAACAATGCTTAGAATATAGGGATCTATAAAATGATGAATCTGATTGTTTACAATCCAGACAAAGACTAAAGCTAAAACCCAAGCAAGCAATCGACTCATACTTTTTCAATCTGAATTTTTCCAAAGAGCCCACGAGGCTTGATCAACAAAATGAGAATCAGAATCCCAAAGGAAAGCGCATCGCGATAAGTAGGAGCCCAGTACCCGACCACAAACTCTTCGGCAAGCCCTAAGATCAATGATCCAACAACAGCACCCAATATACTTCCTACACCTCCTAGAACTACTGCAACAAAAGCCTTTAATCCTGGCATAACACCCATCAAAGGTTCGATCTTCGGGTACGTTAACCCCACCAGAACTCCTGCTGCACCTGCCAAGGCAGAACCCACCATAAAAGTATAAGAAATGACACGATTCGTAGGAATCCCCATGAGGCTTGCAAGATCATGATTGAAACTTACAGCCCTCATGGCCCGTCCCATTCGAGTGTGAAAAACAAGCCTGTGGAGTGCCATCATAAGACAGAGAGATATTCCAAGAACAAAAAATTGTAGAGGGTTCAACTGAACAGATCCCACTGACCAGTATCCTGCGGGTGAGTAAATTTGGGGAAAGAATTTTGGATCTGAACCAAAAAAAAGTTGCCCCGTAAATTGAAGAAACATGGAGACACCCACAGCTGTAATCAAAACATTGATCCGTGGGGCTTTGCGCAAAGGCCGATAGGCAAACCTTTCAATAACATATCCAACACCCGCGCACACCAACATGGAAAGTGTTAGTACGAGAAAAAGACCTAGCAACGAAGAGGTTTGTCCAAATCCAAAAAACAACGCAGAATACATGCCCACAAAAGCCCCCAACATGAAGATTTCTCCATGGGCAAAATTAATGAGCTGCAAAACCCCAAAGACAAGAGTATACCCAATGGCGATGAGGGCATACATGCTTCCAACGGAGAGCCCATTGATCAAATGCTGGATAAACTCCGTCATGTAAGACAAAACCTAGGGTCGAATTGTTTCCAAATATTTAAACCCCGTAGCAGCAACCTTCAAAACAACAGCTGATTTTACTGTATTTCTGTTGGCATCAATCGTAATATTTCCCGTCACACCTTGAAAATTGGAAGTCTGCGCGATAGCTCGAGTAATCTCTTCAGAATTAAGCTCTGAAGCCCTTTCTAGTGCCGCAGCCAACACTTTGGCTGCATCATATCCCAAAGCTGCTAGCCCATCAGGAGTGACACCATAGGCATCTTTAAAATCTTTAATAAATGCTTGTACGTGGAGTGCCTGATCTTCTGTCGAATAATGATTAGAAAAATAAGAACCGTGAATTGCACTTCCTGCTATTTCTGTAAGCTTTGGAGAATCCCATCCATCTCCTCCAAGAAGAGGGACTTTAATTCCAAGTTCTTTTGCTTGACGTGCGATCAATCCAACTTCTGTGTAGTATCCAGGAACAAAAATAGCCTGCGGTTTCTGAGCTCGAATAGCAGTAAGCTGCGATTTAAAATCAATGTCGCCAGCACTGTAGCTCTGATCTAAAACAATCTTACCTTTTTTGGCTGTGAAGGTTTTTGTAAAATAGTCCGCAAGCCCTACACTGTAGTCGTTTCTGACATCTCTGAGGATGGCCACCTTGTCTAGTTTGAGTGAATCTTTTGCAAACTGAGCCATGACACTTCCTTGAAACGGATCGATAAAACACACTCTAAAAATATGAGAACCAATCTCTGTTACTTTTGGATTTGTAGAAGAAGGTGAAATCATGGGAACCTTATGTGTCTGCGCAATAGGAGCCATCGCAATGCTTCTAGAACTAGCTACTTCTCCTAAAATGGCTATAACTTTATTTTGAGTGATAAGCCGCATCGTGGCCGTTGCTGCCTCATCAGGCTTACCCTGGTCATCCAATGAGATAACTCTCAACGTTTTGCCTTTAATTCCGCCTTTGGCATTGATTTGCGAAACTGCTAATTCGATACCACGATGGGTAGCAACTCCAAACGTAGCTTCCGACCCAGTCATAGAGCCCACTTCTCCAATGACAATTTCGTTTTGATTTGTGGAAGATTTTTGAGTACAGGAAAAAAACAGCGAAAGAAAAACAGAAAGAAAACAAATAGCACAACGTTTCATAAGGCCTCCTTGCCGCGTCGTAGCCGCTCCGGCGAAGACGGGCTTCTTACTTAGTTAGTTTTTAAACTTTTGTTCTTCTTTGTCAATTTTTTTGTTCTGACAGTTATTCTTCGCCCCGCCACTGCGCGCCAGACGCGAAGTGGCTGCCGACCCAATTTCCATGATATGATCCAAACCTGACAAGCTTCCCGGTTCACAAAATGTGTAGTCCAAACCAATGTTGTCCTTCGATACAACAAACCTCTTGAAAAACTGCTGAATGAAGCAAAGAAACTAAAGTTTATATTTCTTGAATTTTTTTGGAATTGATCTGGGTTATGCAATGCGTGCATCGAGACAGTAAGAACTCTTGTGTAGGTATTGTTTGAAACTATTTGAAGGAGGTTGAACATGAGATTAATATCAATTTCAGTTTTAGTAGTTTTTGCACTGTTCCTTTCAATTGCATATGCAAGATCAGATCTAAGTGATTTTGCTGGCGACTGGGTTAGTACAAAAAATAATGAAGACATAAAGACAATTATCTATACAGCAAAATCTGATCTATTACAGATTCCTGTAGCATTTTTTGAAGATAAAGATGGAAAGATTTAGGTAGTTTATATTCAAAATAAGGGGTTTCTTAACGTCGGCAGTTCACGTTATGAATTTAAATCGCATGTTGAATGGCAGTCACTGAATGGCGCCGAAATAATTATTGAAATAGATTTTGACTTTGATCGACTAGGGAGAGATGAGACAATCTCCCCTGTTTATTATTCTCTCAAATACACTGATGACGAGGATGGTTATTTAACATTACGCATCCAAAAACTTAAAGTTGTTTATAATAAAAAGAGAAGTCTTTTCTCTAAAGTCAAAACCGAGACCTTTAGGCGCGTCAAAAAGAAGTAGTCATTTCAAACTCACAAGTCCTGTTTTCATTCTGAATGACGATAGTGCTTGTGAGATAATTTAAAGGCTGACCTCTAGATCTTTCTTTGAAATTTTTCTTTTAGGTGGAGTTTTCTTTTTTCCAAAATGGTCTTTAATAAATTGGGATCCAGACTTGAATAATCACCTGATTCAAACTCAACTAAAATTTCTTCAGGACTAGGTGCATCTTTAGCGGCCTTTGCAATTTCTTCTAAATGTTTTCTTGCATCAAATTTATTCTTTTTTTTTGTCATGCTATTTTTTGATTTTGAGTGGGACATGAGAAATTATGATTTTAATATTTTTAGCACTTTCAAAACATCTTCTCGAAGCTTGGGCAAATCCTTTTGAATTGTATCCCAAACTTGATCGTAATCCACATCAAGATATTCATGGACTATGACATTTCTCATACCGATAATTTCGTGCCAATCAATATTCGATAATTTCATTTTAAGTTTCTCAGTCAAAGCACGCGCTGCTTCACCAATAATTTGCAAATGATATGTAAAATACGCTTGAACAAGTTCATTTTCATCAAATGCCTTGCGGCCTTTTTTAGAATATTTCTCAATTTTGTTAATGCAGAGAAGAATGTCTTGCAATCTACGTATATCTCGATTCACAAAGCAATAGCCTCATTAAGAACTTCTTCTTTAATATCTTTTTTTAGTCTTTTTGAAGTTACGATATCAACAGGACATTTTAATAATTCCTGAAGATCCATTAATAATCCGCCAAGATCAAACAAAGTTCTTCCAGGCTCAAGATCGACAAGAATATCAACATCGCTCTTGTTTCCAGCTTCATTACGCACTACAGAACCAAAAACACGCACGTTTTTTGCTCCACGTTTTTTAGCAATGTCTAAAATCTGTTTCTTGCGTTTGAGCAGTTCTTCAAGTGTCATATAGAAAACATTATACAACATATCATGGTCGTGTCATCCGTTTGATTAATCAGACGATGAGAAGAAATATTTAATGTTTTTAGATACTTGAGAAAATAAATTGGGTACTGGAAGAGAGCCGTCGTCCCCGTTTTCAAAAAAAAGACTGCCTTTTTTGGGCTGTTTTTTTTTGAACTGTGCCTACTTGAGATGTGACAGGAGCTGCGAAGCAGCTAGCCTGCACAGCGGATGAACGGAGCCGTTATTGTTCTTGTCGAAAGCTCAAATAATTGCAGCTCCTTTCCAATTCTTTTAATGAATTACCAACTCCCTGAATGAGTAGAATTTTTGGATTAAGATCATGAAGCGATTGCCAGGTGAACTTAAACAATAATCCAGAATCTTCTCCACCAGCTTGAACTTTATGCACACAAGTCTCTGGTAAATTTTGAGTGCAGTGAAAGTGAAATACATGGCGACGTTGATATTCTCTACTATAATTTTTAAAAAATATATTTTTTGCAATTTTCCTTGCTAATAACCCCTTTTCTATACACAAAAACCTCAAAAGGTGAAGGTTATCCAAAGGGGTTGAAAAGAAAAACTCAATGTTTCTCAATATTTTCGAGGTTCGCATCTGGCGCGCTCCGCCCCGTCGTCCTGAGGCGACAGCCGAAGGATCGATATTTCTATTTATCAATATCGATTCTTCGCCTCATTGCATTCGACTCTGAATGACAAAATGAAGAATCACCGGCGAGATAGGAATAGAGATTCATTCCATTCTTTATAGTCTCCCCAAGGGCTGGAAACTCATTGCCGTGCATGAGTTGTAGGTGTACCAGCTGTGATTTGTTTTAAATGTTTTCGAAGATTTGGAATATAAAAAGTCTCCACAACATCTAATATAGAATTTAAAACTAGGTTTTTTAAGTGAGAATAAGAATCTTCTCCTTGACGAAGCGCGTTTGCAAACAACTCGTAACGACAGGTCGTTACAATTTGTAAAATACACGCCCCCTTTGGGCACATAGAGTCATCTTCAGACGCAGAATAAAGGGAGGGTGTAGACATCAGAAACCATGGATTTTTTAAGTCACATTCCTTTTGTCCTCGATGGAAAACTTTACGAACGTCAAAGTGTGGAGAATGCCAAACAAGGTTTTTTCCAAATCCGTAATCGCTCAGATTAATTCCTTCCATTCCTAGATACACAGAATAGGCACTCGTTGAATAATGATATTGAAGTTTTTCTTGAAAACTTTTTGGAAAATGATGAGGACCCATCATCTTCGAAAATTTTTGTGCATCCATGTTCACAATAAAATTTTTCCCAGAAAACTCCCGTCCATCAGTTGTCGAGATGGAATGAATTTTTCCTCGACTTATATGTACCTTCGATATCTGTGTCTTGTACGAGACACAACAACCAGCAGTGTGCTCAATCCGATGAGCCATGGACTGAACAAAATGTCGAAAATGTTTTTTTGGATAGAATTTCTCAGTTTTGTTTGGAAGGGTGAATCTTAGTTTCTGTGAAGGACAGGAAAAAACATCGCAAGCCGACGGATCAAGACGCTCCAAAAGAATTTCATTTTCAAGATTAAGTTTCTTAAGAAGCTCATCTAAATAGTTCTCCTTTCCTTCAATATGAAGATAATGAACGCTGGCACAAAAAGAGAAATCGCCTTTTTTAAAACTATGCGCGCACCCGCCGGGTTTTTTAAGTGCCTCAACAAGACACACTTTTTTCCCCACCTGAGCTAGAAGAGACCCAACGGTTAGGCCTCCCATCCCAGCGCCAATAATGATGAAATCATACATTAGAACGTTTTGTTAAATGTAAGAAGCTGTTGCGCTCCATTCTTCTCAAAAACAACTCTCACTTCATAAACCTTCTCTTTCTGGGAGTCCAATGGTTTTTTTGTAATAAAAACCTCGGAAAAATCCTTAAAACGTTCTACTTCCAATAACTTCCATTCTTGAGAATTTTCAGAGTTTTTCAGGCGGTAGGAAAATGTAAGGTCTGGGAATATTTCTTTTGTTTTTTCTTCTATGTGAATCAGAGCATAATGATCTTTGAAATTAACTGATCTAATCCAGGGCAAGGAATCAGTCGGGTAGGAAAATGAGTCTTTTGTTAAAGCGCTTGCCTCCTCTATTGAGTTTCCAACATATCGGACAAGCTCGTAAGATTGCCCAGCCACGAGGGAAAAACGAACACTTTTATGAGGATCTGAAACACCCTCTTCGACAATTGAACTATTTTTTTTGAAAGTATAGTGAACGGCCTCCTGGGTACTAAGCCCATCGTCAAAACTCATATCTGAAACTCGCACAACCCATTCATTGATCTTTGAAATTATGTGGTTTGAACCATTCAGATAAATATTCTTGTGTTCAACTGAATAAGGATGTGGAAGAGCCATGTATTTCTGATCTAGGGAATTAAATAAATGCATCCGCCCTTCTTGATTAAAACCAGCGGTCAAAGAATAAGAAGCCTGCCCATGACATACGGGATCTTGCACATCAAAGCCTTTCCAAAAATCAGATTTCACGTAGGCAGTATCAAGCCAAGAACCTTTGGCAACTGCTAGTTTGTTTGAAAGTGAAGGCAAAAAAGAGCCTATCAAAGGCGAACCGAAATTAGCACGATAAAAAAAACTGTAGCACATGTGTGAGGGCTTCAATGTCGGAAATTCAAAATCTGTGTACGCATAACCTTTTTGGGGCACAATAATTGTTTGAGAATCAGATAATTCACTTAAATATTCTCCGATGTAATAGGCCGTATCATTCTGAATTCCATGAGTGCTTATGGCAGATTTCCAACTTGCAGGAATCTGCGTCATGGAGAGCGCTGGATTCGAATAGTAAAATCCAAATATGCGAGTTGTATTACCAATTTTCAGGGCGTAATCAAGAATTGTAGGGTGAAACTGTTCTCCTAAGGGTTCTTTGAATATAAAGTTTTTCTGAGGCAAAAAATCTTTTGAGGAAATTTGAAGACTCGCTCCTTTTTCTACTGAAAATTTTTCTTTTACATACAGAGAGAGAATATCGTCATCATCACGATAAGCATTCTCATAGTTCATTCCATAAAATAACAAGGAATAGATTCCAGGAAGAACATAAAAAGATTCTCTCAATCCAGACGGTGCTATGGGATAATGAAATACGGCATTCTTTCGAACATTTTCAGAAATGAAATTAAGTGAATCTAAGCCCACACCCTTTTCCACTTCGATATTAAACTGTGCTCGAAGATACACACTCATCGGAATAGAAATACTTTGATGGCCACCAGAGGAAGATTCAAAACGAACGACAACACCATTGGCGTACGGATAATGATCTGAAAGCATGATATCTTCTATTTTTTGCTGAATTGTCACAATAACTTTCTGTTGTTCTCCCGGCTTTAATTCAAAGTTCTTTGGAAAGACACTCAGATTTAACTTCTCTCCAAGATTGTGCTGATAAGTAGCATTCCACTGAATTGTTTCGTTCGATGTAGATTGGATGTAGAGAAGAATATATCGAGAAAGATCTGACTTTGACACATCCTGAATTCCCATATCCACACCTGAAGGTCTACCTTGAAAATAAGTTTCAGAATGGAAATAGGCTCCGATATTTTTCTCCACAGCATCAAGAGGTTTGATCCATCCAAAACCCTCCTGAAAAAAAGGTCCTAATAAATCGACGACTTCGGAAGAAGTTCTTTGTGACGTGAGTTTTAATCTTTCCTTAACCAAAAGAGGCCTTTTTATTTTATGATATTGCATGAGAAGTGCAGCAACCCCTGCAACATAAGGCGAAGCCATCGATGTTCCCGAATATCTCTCATATTTTCCTTGAGGTACGGTAGAAAGAATACCAACACCCGGGGCACTTATATCAGGCTTCATTTTATAATCTTCTGTAGGTCCCACAGAACTAAAAAAGGCAAGCTTGCCTTCCTCATCAGTAGCAGCAACTGTCAGTGCTCTATGAGATGCAGCGGGTGAACCAATCAGTTGGAAAAGCCCTGAATTGCCAGCAGCACAGACAACAAGAGCTTTTTTTGTAACAATATCTGTAGCTCTGGACAGAGCCGACTTGGAAGAACCAACGCCTCCCAAGGACATATTGATAATATCGACGCCATCAGACGTATCTCCATCTTGATTGGGATCGATAGCCAATTCTAACGCTTTTATGATGACATCCGTTGTTCCTCTCCCTTCTGCGCTAAGTACTTTGAACGCATAAAGGGAAGCTCCAGAAGCAACGCCCTGTTTTTTTCCATCCCCCGCAGCAATGCCAGCAACATGAGTTCCATGACCGTGGTCATCCATAGGATCTGCATCGTTATTGACTAAATCCAAACCATACTCAACTTTACATGTGGGGCCTAAACAACCACCTAGATCTGGATGAGTATAATCAATCCCCGTATCAACGATAGCTATTTTAATATTTTCACCTCTTATTCCATATTTTTTCCAAACTTCTTGAACATCCGGCAAGGGCAGATAATCTTGACTTTTTTCATCGTTTTCAGTTTTTTGTTCACTCCAATCGGACTCTGGAATGGCTACAGTTTCAACCGGTTCAATTCTTTCAACATCTTCAGAGCGTGCCAGAACATCTAATTCGTAGGAATTTAATGTCATAGAAAAGCCATTTGAAGTTAACAAATACTGATAATGAACTTTATTTTTCAATAAATGATGCTTTTGAAGAAAGAGTTTTTGTTGAATTTTTCGGTTTAATATTTTTTTTTTTGAAACAAGCGAGGAAGATGTATCATACCCAGAGATGCTCTCTTTCAAAAAGACAAAATAGCGATTTCCTAAAGGTTTTCTGTAATCAGCCTTGTAAACAACTGAAGTAGAATATTGATTAAAACGGATCTGCGTTTCATGGGAACTAGCCCAAGACAGAAATGAAAATAAAAACCCAATGACCAGACACAACAACCTTAACACAGAATGCCATTGTGAAAGAATGTACTACCGCTGTCAATCAAAGTTTAGAAGTAAATTTCTGAGCGAATTTCAAAGCCCTTCCGAACAAGTTTTCCTAAAGGCTCTCCAGGACTTTCTTTTTTGTTGCCCAAATCGTCAATCATGGCCTCATGTCCACACAAGTAAACAACTGTATCACGAGGTGTTATATTCAATTTTTTAAAATAAGTATCCAGGATGAGATTGACCCTTCCTACATCTCCCAACCAAATTTTATTTCTTGGGTCTTGGGGGCGACTCACGGTATTAACATACAGAATTTTTCCCGTTGATTTTGCAATTTCTCGCAGTTCTTCATCATAACCAAATTCATCGCAGTAACTAGCACCTTGAAAAACATAAAGAGGCTCTTCAATTTTTTGTGGATAGTACCCCTTCAGATAAGAGCGAATCATACTCATAAATGGAGCAATTCCGGTGACAGTTGCTACCATCACCTGTTTTTTAAAATGTGGGTCTAAAGTAAAGAGCCCCTTGGGCTTGGGGCGTACGTTCACTTCAGTTCCAATATCTAAAGAGCAGAGTTTTGGAGTAAGAGACTCTTCTCTTTTCAAACTTGCCGGCACAATCTCTACGAAAAGCTCGATGCTTTTCTCCAGGGGGGAAGAAACAATAGAATAAGCTCTTTCAACACCTTTATATCCTACGGTGCAATATTGTCCTGGTTTAAACTCAAACTTTTCAGAAAGTTGAAGCCATAAAATTTCAAGATCATTCGTTAGGAACTTCTTTTTAAGAATGCGAGCCTTCATAGTATATTCGTATCAAAGGCACGTCATTTGTCACCCTGCACACATAAAATTAAGCCCGTGGATGATATTTCTTATAGCTCTCTTCTAGCTTTTTAAGACTGACGTGGGTATAAATCTGCGTTGAAGAAATATCGCTGTGTCCCAATAATAACTGAATTACTCTTAAATCGGCACCTCGATCCAGCATATGAGTTGCAAAAGAATGTCTTAGGGTATGAGGTGTTATTTTTTTCATAATTCCAGCTTTTAATGAATATCTTTGTATTAACTGCCACACTGCTTGACGGGACAAGTGATTTCCTTGTCGATTCAAAAAGACTTCATCAATAAGTATGTTTTTGAGAAAATGGGGACGTATATTCTGGGCATAGTTTTCAAGCTTTGCTGCCGCTTCTTCTCCAAAAGGAACAAGCCTTTCTTTACCCCCTTTTCCCATGACGCGCAGATAACCCACTTGGAAATCAATCGAGGCCAGCTTTAAACAAGTCACTTCTGAAACTCTCATGCCGGTTGCATATAGAATTTCTAAAAGAGTAGCATCTCTCATTCCAAGATGCGTCTCTAAGCAAGGAGTTTGAAGAAGTTTTAAGACTTCCTCTTCGGAGAGCACAGGGGGTAGCTTTTGAGCAAGTCTTGGCATTTCAATATCGCTCAAAGGATTACTTTTTATGCGTTCTTCCTGAATGAGAAATTTACAAAAATGCCTGAGGGTAGAGAGATATCTTGAAATGCTTCTGGCAGAGAGGTTTTTATCATAAAGAAAGCCTATGAATTCAAGCACTGTTTGCTTTGAAGAAAAATTCTTCTTTTTTTGTTCGCAGAAGAGGTTGTATTTGGCTAGATCTCTTTCGTAGGATGCAAGTGTGTTTCTCGCAAACCCTTTTTCAACGGTGAGATAATTGAGGAAAAGTCTTACATAATCAATCACAAAAAGAGTATATCATTGTCATTGATTTTATGTAAGTTCTATGATAGACTAGACCTAGTCTAGTTTATGAAAGTAACAAATATTTATAAAGCTAAAACAGAGTTTTCAAAACTCATTGAAAGAACGCAAAAAGGAGAAGAAATTATCATTAGCAAGGCCGGAAAGCCCTTGGCTAAAATTATTCCTTTTAAGCAAAGAAATGTTCCAAGAAACCCTGGTTATTGGAAAAACAAAATTAAAATAGCTGATGATTTTGATAAATTACCTCATTCATTCATGAAACATTTTAAGACAAAAAAATAAAAATGACGATTCTTCTTGATACACATATCTTGCTATGGTGGCTCAGCGCAGATGATCTCTTGCCAAAAAAGGCACGTGACATTATTTCTTCTCCTAATAATCTTATCTTCATAAGCTCCATCAGCGCCTGGGAAATAGTTCTGAAAAAATCTCTTGGTAAACTCAAGTGCCCAGATGACCTTGACCGCGCCATTCATGATAGTCAATTTGAAGTTCTCTTATTTACGTTAGAGCATGCTATGGCGCTACAAAAGCTACCCTCTATTCACGATGATCCGTTTGATAGAGCTCTGATTGCGCAAGCAAAAATAGAAAGTTTTACTTTTATGACAAAAGATAAAAAAATCATAAAATACCCCATTAATTGTGTTGAATTATAATTCATAGCTTGTGGAATTTCTTTGAGCGGCTCGTATAAAATCAGGCGGCTAACTTAATTTCAAGATCTTCATTAAGAGCCTTAGCAATGGAGGCAAGAGTTTTTACCGTTGGGTTAGATTTTCCTGGTGTTTCTAGTTTTTGCAATTGCTGTACTGTTATTTTTAATCTTTCGGCTAACTGATTTTGAGAAAGCCCATGATTTAATCTTGCCTGTCGAATCATAAGCGCAATTGCAACATATTCATAGGGATAAATCCAATGATAAGAGGAGCCCCTATAGTGCTTTGGTTTTGGAATATTCCACTGCGGATTTCGAGCTTCCTCCAGATACAGACTCAAAGCTTCTCGTGCATTTTCCAATGCGTCTTCTTCTGTTTTTCCCTGACTCAAACAGCCTTGTAGGTCTGGAAATTCTACTGAATAATATTTTCCATCTTTATAAATTTTAGCTTGAAAACATATCATAATAACTTTTCTCCTGTTTGGCGCTCTATCGCTCTTAGAAGGCCTTTTCCAAGATCACGATTGCCATGAAGTGGTACGATAACCCTATGACGACCCTTGGCTATTTCACATGGGAGCCTTTTTGACTTTCAATGAGCCAACCCTTCTCTTGCAGTAACTTGATAATCTTCTTCCCAGAGAGAGGCATAATAAGAGAATACAGCTTATATGCTGTCATGTCAATTTATAAATTCACATTCATTAAGGGTCTTTACAATAGAGGCAAGAATTTATGGGTGGCACAAAATCGCCTATTTCTGCCAGGCAGATTTTATTTTGACCTCACGAGGCGGAAACCAAGGCTATTGGTGCGGACGCCAGACTTGTAGAAGGAGCGGTAGGCCGAGCGCAGGTACTGCGCATAGTCGCCCCAACCGCCACCACGCAAAACATGGTACTCGTCCGCATTGGAGCCCTGAGGATTTTCTATAGGATGTGCTTCATCCACAGTTATTTCATAATCACTATACCAATCATGGCACCACTCCCATACATTGCCATGCATGTTTTTCAAACCCCATTTATTGGCGGGAAGCTCTCCTACAGAATGGGTTCTGCCATTTGAATTCTTGAAATACCAGCCATATTTTTCAAGTTCTACCTCTCCACCTTCAAATGAATAAGGCGTTGTTGTTCCCGCTCGTGCTGCGTACTCCCACTCTGCTTCTGTGGGTAGTCGATACCCTTCGCATTCATAAATGTTAGACACTTCATTTAATTCTACTGTAATATTAGAGGAATGCTCCCCCTTATTCTCAATGATTTTATAACAGGGCTTTAAACCTTTAAGCTCTGAGAGTTGATTGGCAAATTTCACAGCATCAAACCAACTCACCATTTCAACAGGAAGATTGAGGCCTTTAAAATTCGATGGATTTTCTCCCATCACATACTCATACTGTAACTGTGTTACTTCATGAACTTGCATCTCAAAATCATGCGTCAGTTTCACCCATGTCTGTTTTTCATCTGAAGTTCTTCCATTTTCAGCGGGTGGAGAGCCCATTTGAAATGTTCCTGCTTTAATAGATGCAAATTCACTCTCAGAAAATACATCATCAATCGTTAAAACTATTAAAACTTCTCGTGCAGGTTTTCTTTCCTTAGACTTCACATTTCCAAAGGCATCCAATACTAAAACATTTACAAAAGATTCTGAAATAATATCTAGCACCCAAAGATCTGTTTTTTTCTCTTCCTCTCCCAGTTTTAAAATCGGATTAAAATAAATCCCAACACCTTCTAGTTTCTTCCGACTCTTCTGCCCTTCTGGAAACTCAATCTCAAGATAATAAGACTGATATTCTCCTTCCTTCTGCGAACTCATCGAATATTTAAGAGATGTATGAGAATAGGAAGATTTCATACCTAGTAGATCATAGGCAAGAGCTAGCTCTCCCATTTCAAAAAGACGCTGTGACAATTTTGAAACCCACTTTGAACCTGCTTGCATCTGGCTCCATGGTAAAACCTTTGTAACAAGTTTTGAGAGCTCATAAAAACTTGACGCCCACCGAAAAACATCTTCAACATCCCGCTTCAATTCGACGCTCACGGCACGCTCTATATTCTTCAAAGTATTAAAATCTTTCTGCCGAGTCAGAGTTTCAAGCCAGCTTATTATTTCTTTTTGCACAATGATACGAACAGCTTCTGATAAGTCTTTTTTCTCATTTGAGGTTATAAGCTCTTCAGGATATTTCTCTATTAATTTAAAATAATCAGCGAGTGCTAATGAATGCTCCCCTTGCTGGCGCAAGTTGTGCGCCCTCATTAATAGCTGAGCTGCTTTTTCTTGATCATCGGCACGCAATTCTCCCACGGAAACAACAATCACAATTAAAGCTAATAATATATTCTTTAGCATGAATACTCCACTCACTCATTCTCCATAGCACTCTTACACAAAATTCACTAAAAAAAAGATGGGTGGGAGTGTTTTTGCGGCGAGTTCGCACCGTAGGGTGCGACCTTGAGTGTCGCGCCCGAGGAGCGCTGTCTGAGTAAGCAAAAATATTCCCAATCCTCACAACTCACTAAGAAAAAAAACTAAAACATTGCCAACAACGCAATCACCAACATTGTCAAAATCGTGAGTCTTATAATAATTTCCATGTCACACCACCTTATTCAAGTATCAATCTGTAAAACGTATACCTTTCGCTTGCACTCCCAGTACCATTGTTAAACGGTGTAAAGCTCCAGGCCCCCAACTCAGTAGGACGAGGGGCTTCACATGTTTGACTCTCAGGTATTTCTAAAGTGACATCTCCTTCAAGTATATTTTTAATATTAACGCCATCGGGATATTGAGATCCGTACATGTAAGATGATGTTAATCTTGATTTTACGTTACCTGTCTCAGCACCTAAAAAAGTCGTACTAATAACTCCGCCTAAAGCCATGTACACCGGCTTGTTTAAGAACGTGAAAATTCTATTACAACCTAGATCCCTAACTTCGACTTGAATATCAACATAACCCGCTCCATGGAACTGCTCAGGATCAATTCTTCGAGAGGGGTTCATGCGGACAACCCATCGTCCGTCACGGGTTGCACCCACGTACGTTGAAGCACCTAGTTGGATAGACGATTCGTTTGTTATTGGAGCATTCACAACTGGCACTGAACTTACAACTGTTTCCTCTTGCTGCCCACAACCCATCAATAAGAGGATGCCTGCAAACAGAGTCATCACTAACAGAATTTTAATTGCTTCTTTCATATCATTACTCCTCCATGCCTTCTTTTTAATTAATATTTTGACTTATCCATTCGTCCACGTACCCTAAAGACACAAACTCACCACCTGTACCCTCCAACGATACTTGATTGACCTGAATAGCTATTGCTCCCTGAGCATCAAAATATCGAAGGTTCATATCGTTTTGATTCACAGTGCCTTGCGGCCGTGCAAAATCATAAACGTAAACTTCGGCTTCGCCCTTTTTAAAATAGATAGAGAGAGCGCCTCTGCCATTCTGAATTTGACCAGAAGCCAAAGCCGTAAATGAAACTTCTAAAACCACACCTTGAGTTGATGCCTCTGCTCCAAATGATTGATGAAAAGCCGCTTCATTTGTAATGGTAAGTTCCCCAAAGCGTCTGATATCTCCAGTCGAATTTATGAGTGATGCAGGTGCCTGAACTGCAGAACCTTGTGCAATGCTTGGCGACTGTCCTCTACGTAGGTTGCTCGTACGAATCGGAACTTGTTCTGCGTCTTTATTCATCCCACCGCAGCCCACAAAACTCATTCCAACTAAAATTATAAAAATCCAATTTTTCACTTTCTCCTCCTTGCTCTCTTGAGCAGCATCAACCCCTACATAGAGCAACATAAGTGCCATAAAAGTGAGATAATAAATCTAATAATTTTAGATAGTTAGACAAGAAACATGAGGAGCTGCGAGGACATCATTGCCATTTTTCGGCACTGAACTCAAAATGAAATAAATGATCAATGAAATTGAGTAGTTACATTAGAATTGTGAATTATAGTCCACGCAAGGAATGCACTTCTTTTAATAAATACTGATAGAAATCAATTAGTTATTGATGCCACGTCTAGATAATAGAGAGGCGTCTGATTCTTATACAACTAATGAGCGCGAAGAGAGGGTGCAGGTCGTTTCTTAATCAATGGAACAGACCGACGGGCAAGCACCTTTCTCTCACTCTGAACTGTATTAAAAAGCTGCTGTCCCTTTTTCAATATGAGAGCCAATGGCAACACCTCGTCCATGTGAGACACAGCAACTATTTCAAGATCTTTTAATATTTTATCTGGAATTCGTTTTAAATCCTTCTCGTTATATTTAGGAATAATAACTTTTTTAATGCCACCACGATGTGCGGCCAGCAGTTTTTCACGCAAACCACCTATGGGCAACACTCTTCCTCTTAAAGTAATCTCTCCCGTCATGGCTACCTGTCTATTCACCGGAGTCTGAATCAGAGCGGAAACAATAGAGGTTGCCATCGTAATCCCAGCAGAGGGACCATCTTTAGGCACAGCCCCTTCAGCCACGTGAATGTGGATGTCACTTGTCTGATAAAAATCTTCTTCCAATCCAAGAATTTTCGCTCGAGACCTGGCATAACTCACTGCAGCTTTAGCCGACTCCTGCATCACACTTCCTAACTGGCCCGTGAGTGTGAGCTGTCCCTTACCAGGAACAACCGTCACTTCGGTAGATAATAAATCCCCGCCCATCTGTGTCCAACACAAGCCATTCGTTAATCCTATTTCGTGTTCTTCTTCTGCCTTTCCGTAACGGTACCTAGGAGCACCCAGAAATCGATAAATTGCTTTTTTCGTAACCGTCGTTAGTTTTTTCCTCTGATGATCCTCAACTATTTTTTTGGCAACTTTGCGACAAATATTTGCAATTTCTCTTTCTAAATTTCGCACCCCCGCTTCAAATGTATATTTGTTTATGATGTTCTTAATAGCAATTTGTTGAAAATAAATTTTTGCTTGATCCAATCCGTGCTTCTTAATTTGTTTAGGAATAAGATGTTTTTGTGCAATCTTAAGCTTCTCAGTTTCTGTATATCCTGAAAGATTGATAAGCTCCATCCTATCTAAAAGAGGTCTGGGTATGCCATGCACAGAATTCGCTGTTGTGACGAACATTACGTGGGATAAATCATAATCTAATTCCAAGTAATGATCATTAAAGGCATTGTTTTGCTCAGGGTCTAAAACCTCAAGCATTGCGGATGACGGATCGCCACGAAAATCCATACTCATTTTGTCAATTTCATCCAAGAGAAATACTGGATTTGAAGAGCCTGCCTTTTTAAGCGACTGAATAATTTTTCCAGGCAAGGCCCCAATATAAGTTCTTCGATGCCCACGAATTTCAGCTTCGTCCCGAACCCCACCTAAAGAAGTTCTTACAAAATTACGCCCTACCGCCATAGCAATGGACCTGGCCAATGATGTTTTACCCACCCCTGGAGGCCCTACCAGACACAGAATCGGAGCTTTTTTATCTTGTGTAAGTTTTTGAACAGCTAGGTGTTCTAAAACTCTCGTCTTTACTTCTTCCAAACCATAATGGTCTTGCTCTAAAATAGAAGAAGCTTTATCCAAATCAATTTTTTCTTCAGTGTACTCCAGCCAAGGCAAAGTCAAAATCCAATCAATGTAATTGCGAACAACAGTTGCCTCTGCTGACATAGGAGACATCATTTTCAACTTTTTTAATTCTTTTGCTGCTCTTTCTTTAGCGTGTTTAGGTAGCTCCTTTTTTCTCAGTGCCTTCTCAAGTTCATCCGCTTCACTTTCCTTGTCACCCAATTCCTTTTGAATGGCACTCATCTGTTCGTTGAGGTAATACTCTCTTTGAGATTTCTCCATTTGCCTTTTCACACGGCCATGAATTTTCTTTTCAATTTGTAAAATTTCAACTTCTGCTTTTAATATAGCCAAAATTTTTTCAAGACGAGTGCCCGGATTTACCATCTCTAACAGGTTCTGCTTGTCCGCCATTTTCACAGCTATATGGGCTGCGATCGTATCAGCAAGTCTCCCTGGGTTCTCTATAGCCGCAACCGACATGAGAACCTCAGGAGGAATTTTTTTGTTAAGCTGGATATATCTTTCAAAACCACTCCTGGCGCTTCGCATCAAAGCTTCAATTTCTTTATTTTCTTTTTCGCTTAAAATCTTTTCTTCTAAAACTTCTACCTCAACAAGAAGATACTTGAGGTCACTCACTAATTTAGTGATGTGCGCACGACGAGTTCCCTCAACAAGAACTTTAACAGTTCCATCCGGTAATCTTAAAAGCTGAACGATAGAGGCTAAAGTCCCTACTTGAAAATAATCCTCCGTATGTGGATCATTTGTTTTTGCATTTTTTTGAGAACACAAAAGTACGTCTTTCTTTTTACTCAATGCCTCTTCTAAGGCATGCACAGATTTTTCACGTCCTACAAATAAAGGAACCACCATATAGGGAAACAAAACTACATCCCGCAGTGGCAGAAGAGGAACAATCAATTTACTCTGAGATACTTTAATGTCTTCTCCCATTTCTTCCTCCTAGGCGGACCCCGCTTCTTTTTTTTCGTCATCATGAGCATCCAGCGAACCCTCTTCATAAATGAGAATAGGCCTTTGATTGTCATTAATGGTGGCATCATTAATCACGCATTCACGCACACGATTATCAGAAGGAATTTCATACATGATATCAAGCATCGCTTGTTCCAAAATAGATCTCAAACCTCTAGCTCCAGTATTAAGCTTCATCGCCTTTTTTGCAACGGCCTTCAAAGCTTTTTCTGTAAATTTAAGAGAAACGTTTTCATACTCAAATAATTTTTGATACTGTTTTGTGAGTGCATTACGAGGCTCAGTCAATATCTGAATGAGAGCAGTTTCATCCAACTCATGAAGAGTAGCAACGATGGGTAGTCTGCCAATAAACTCTGGAATCAGACCGTACTTGAGTAAATCTTCGGGCGCAAGATTGGCCATCACTTCAGTATATTTTCTGTCTTTATCAGCCGATAGTTGTGCCCCAATACCGATCGACTTTTTAGCCGTTCTGTTGTTCACAATTTTATCTAACCCTATAAAGGCGCCACCACAAATGAAAAGAATGTCAGTCGTATCCACATTGATAAATTCTGCTTGAGGGTGTTTTCTTCCTCCTTTGGGAGGAACACTGGCCGTTGTCCCCTCGATAATTTTCAAGAGCGCCTGCTGCACCCCTTCTCCAGAAACATCTCTCGTAATAGAAGGGCTCTCCCCCTTCCTGGCGATTTTGTCCACTTCATCAATATAGATGATGCCACGCATAGCTTTTTCTACATCGTACTCTGCCGCCTGAAGAAGACTTAAGATGATGCTTTCTACATCCTCCCCAACGTAACCTGCTTCGGTCAGAGAAGTGGCATCAACTATCGTAAAGGGAACATTTAGAATTTTAGCTAATGTTTGTGCCAAAAGCGTTTTACCAGACCCAGTTGGTCCCATGAGAAGAATATTACTCTTCTGCAGTTCGACAGGATCCGATCGGTATTTTTTAAGCTTCGTTGTAATTCGTTTGTAGTGATTATAAACGGCTACGGATAAAATTTTCTTGGACTGCTCTTGACCAATCACATACTCATCCAAAATTTGGCAGATTTCCATGGGTTTTGGAAGTCTGCCTATCAGGCCCTTTTTTTCCTGAGTTGTGTCTTCGGAAATAATGTCATTGCAAAGATCAATACACTCGTCGCAAATATAAACGGTTGGCCCAGCAATGAGTTTTTTAACCTCACTCTGACTTTTGCCACAAAATGAACAAATCAATTCGGATGCCATCTTGACCAATCAACCCAGAATTTTCTTCCCCACAACAACTTCATCGATAACCCCATAGGATTTCGCTTCATCTGCTGACATGTAGTAATCTCGATCCGTATCCTTTTCAATTTTTTTATAAGTTTGACCTGTGTGACGCATAAGAATTTCATTGAGTTTTTTTCTTAAGCGAAGAATCTCCCTGGCTTGAATATCAATATCGGCAGCCTGCCCCTGGAATCCACCTAAAGGTTGATGAATCATAATTCGAGCATTGGGCATGCAGAATCTTTTTCCTTTTGTCCCTGCTGCCAACAGAAGAGAACCCATGCTGGCAGCCGAACCCAAGCAATAAGTAGCAATATCTGGCTTAATGTATTGCATCACATCATAAATGGCTAAGCCAGCGGTTACTAAACCGCCAGGTGAATTGATGTAAAAGTGAATTTCCTTATCAACGGCTTCAGACTCTAAGAAGAGAAGCTGGGCAATAAGAATGTTTGAAACTTCATCCGTGACAGGGCCTCCCAAAAAAATAATTCTTTCTTTAAGAAGTCTTGAGAAGATGTCATAGGACCTTTCTCCCCGTCCAGTATATTCAACAACAATGGGTACAAGATTCATAGAATAATTTCCACTCTCAAGATCATTCTACTGCAGGCAAAGATGTCCTTCAAGATATTTTAATGAGCTAGCAGTAATATACTGCACCCCTAGAACGTGAGACACATTGATAGTAGAGTGTTTTTCGTAAAACAGGAGGGACGCAGAAATGTCACAGAAATCGAAATACACTGAAG
>JACOXK010000137.1 GCA_016182335.1 Deltaproteobacteria bacterium
CCAAAAGACCTCCAGAGGTTTGAGGATCAAAAAGAATATCTTTTGGATGGTTTTTAATATTTTCTAGGCCTTTGATTTTATAACTTCTCCAATTACTGAAGTGTGCGCATAGCCAGCTTTTTTGAGAGCTTCTACGGCTTCGGATGCCTGTTTAGAAGGAAGAGAAACCAAAAGACCTCCAGAGGTTTGAGGATCAAAAAGAATATCTTTTGGATGGTTTTTAATATTTTCTAGGCCTTTGATTTTCTCCAATGTCGACATTTCATTGCCCAGAGTTCCACCAATTCTTAAGCCCTTGTTCATGTAATCGATACTGACCTCAAATGTAGGAACAAGATTTAATCGGATTTTTAAAGCAAGATCACTACTTTGCGCAAGCCCAAGTCCATGACCTGCAAGACCAAAACCCGTAACATCCGTAACCGCGTGAACATCAAAGTCTCTAAGGCTTGCAGCAGCGTATTTGTTGAGTGTAGCCATACTTCTCAGTATGGGTTCAAACTTGTCTTCTGAAATATGCTCTTTCTTATAAGCAGTAATAGCAACCCCAGTGCCTAATGGTTTTGTAAGAATGAGGGCGTCTTTTACTTGAGGTGTATTATTTCTCCAAAATTGCAGTGGGTGCACAGTTCCTATAACACTTAAGCCAAACTTAAGCTCTTGGTCTTTGATGCTGTGCCCTCCTCCAATCACGGCTCCTGCCTCCTCAACCTTTGAAGCAGCTCCTTCAAGAATTTTTGATAAGTCTTTCTTATCTATATTACTTACAGGAAAGGCGCAGATATTTAACGCCAAAATAGGACTCCCCCCCATGGCATAAACATCAGAAAGTGCATTAACGGCAGCTATTTGGCCAAACAGGTAGGGATCGTTACATACCGGGGATATGATATCCACAGTGGAAATTAAGGCTAGGCCCGGGATGATTTGATAAACAGCGGCATCGTCTGAAGTATCAGCTCCAACGAGCAACTTTTTAGACTTTGAAAGTTTAAGTCCTGATAAAATTTCTTTTAAGTCCGCCGGACTTAATTTTCCGCCTCACCCGCTGCTTTGCGCTCGATGAATGAGGTTGGGTTTATTTCTCTGATCAGCCATTAAACTAAGCGTTAGTGTGGTTTAAATGTATGGTCAAGTTTGTGTATTTAGATTTAATAAAATTGGTCCTACGAAGAGCAAAGAAAAAATATTTAAAGTCAGTCATCCAAGGAAAGTTCTCATAAAAAAATCACGTTGTAGCTCCACTTTATACAAAATTATAAAAAGTGACTTAATAAAATTGCATATTATACAATTTTTAATTGACACTTTGCTATCCAAGTGGGAATGTGGGCTCATAAGCTTTTCAAAAAAAGGGGGATTCATGACAGCTTCTGAAGTCTTAAAGGTTTTAAGGGACGAAAAAGTTCGATTTTTACGCCTTCAATTTACAGACATTCTAGGAATGTCTAAAAACGTTGAAGTTCCAGAATCTCAATTTCAAAAAGCTCTTGACGGAGAGATTATGTTTGATGGCTCCTCCATTGAAGGATTTACCCGCATAGAAGAATCAGACATGTTACTAAAGCCCGATTATTCTACATTTCGTATTTTCCCCTGGATTGAAAAAGGTGGGCGTGTAGCTCGTATTATTTGTGATGTTTATAATCCCGATAACACTCCTTTTAGTGGTTGTCCCAGATTAGCTTTAAAGAAGATTGTTCAAGAGGCTCATGAACTAGGTTTTAATTTGATGGCAGGTCCCGAAGCTGAATTTTTTCTCTTTCAGAAAGATGAGCATGGAGCTTTAACCACAAGAACGCATGATGCAGCTGGATATTTTGACCTAACACCTGTGGATCAAGGTGAGGCAGCTAGGCGCGATATTGTTAACGATCTTGAAAAAATGGGGTTTGAAGTAGAGGCTGCCCATCATGAAGTGGCTCCTGGTCAGCATGAAATTGATTTTAAATATGCGGATGCTCTCACAACGGCCGATAACATCGGAACATTTAAACTTGTTGTAAAAAAAGTGGCACAAGACCATGGACTTCATGCGACTTTCATGCCAAAACCCGTGTTTGGTATTAATGGCTCTGGCATGCATGTCCATCAGTCTTTGTTTCTTGGGGATGTGAATTCTTTCTATGATGAAAATGGAACTCATGAATTAAGTAAAACTGCACTTCACTATATGGGCGGTCTTCTTAGGCATGCCAAGGCTTTTATTGCTGTGACCAATCCTCTTGTTAATTCTTATAAGAGACTAGTTCCTGGATATGAAGCCCCAACGCACTTAGCATGGTCCCTAAAAAATAGAAGTCCTTTAATTCGCGTTCCTGCAAAGCGCGGGCAGAGCACTAGATGTGAAGTAAGGGTTCCGGATCCATCCTGTAATCCTTATTTGGGTTTGGCAGTCATGCTCAAGGCCGGGCTTGATGGAGTTAAAAACGAAATTGATCCGGGTGATCCAGTTAACAAAAATATCTACAAAATGAGTCAGAGAGAGAGAGCAAGACTTAAAATAGACAGCGCCCCAAAAGACCTGAGTGATGCTTTAAAGCATCTTTCAAAAGATGAAATTATTATTTCAGCACTTGGGGAACATATCTATGGCCGGTTTGTGAATGCGAAAAAACATGAATGGCAAGAATACATTTCAAAAGTACATCCTTGGGAGACTGAGCGATATCTTGCCAATTACTAAACTAACTTTGTAAAGAAGGGTCTGCTCTTTACTTTCTGGGACTTTTTCTATAGAACAAAAATCTTATGAAAATGTCAGCTACCAGTATTCGTGTGGGTCATATTTTAGATCTCGATGGAACTTTATGTCGGGTCCATTGGGCTCATCACGTAACCCCTGGCAAGGGCAATGCCTGTATGCAAACAAAACTTAAAAATCTAAAAACTGGTGCAATTACGGATAAGCGATTCAGATCAGATGAGCGCGTAGAAAAAATTGCACTTGATGAAAAAGAGATGGAATGGCTTTATAAAGATGCTACTGGATACCATTTCATGGATCATAGCTCTTATGAACAGATTGCTTTAAGTCCTGATGTTGCAGGTGAAGGTATTGATTCTTATTTAATATCGGGTCTTCATGTCGGCGTTTCGTTCTATGAGGGCAATCCTGTCGGTATTACTTTACCAACAACTGTTAACCTGCTTGTAGTAGAGACACAGCCCGGCATTAAGAGGGCAACAGCCAGTGCTTCTCCAAAGCCAGCTACTTTAGAAACTGGTCTTGTTGTTCAAGTTCCCCAATTTGTTGAAAAAGGTGATCGCGTTAAAGTGAACACTGAAACCGGCGAATACCTCGAAAGAATATAATTTATTCATCCCTTCGTTGACGCAGTTTTAAAACACATGATATAGTTGCTTTGGGTTTGTAATAGTTTTTTGTTCTACTATATATTGTGTTCAAAAAATGAGAGTCGTGAGGCAGTCGAGCCTTACATTAGCCTTAAGTAGTTTCTTTTTTTTCCTACCCATCTTTGTTTATTCCCAGATTCAAGTTTTCTTTAATCATAATAGTGGTAGCTATTATACTGATCCGTACCGAAATATAGAACGTTCTGGTGATAATCTAGAACAAGTGATTCTGGATCACATTCATTCTGCAAAAAAAAGTGTGTATTTAGCTGTTCATGAACTGAGGCTTCCACTGATCGCAAAGGCGCTTGTACTTAAGAAAAGGGCTGGACTCGATGTAAGGGTCATTCTTGAGCATGATTATAACTTTAATATACTCTCTCAAAAAGACGTGTTCAGTTCTGGTGAATATGAAGCCACAAAACTTGAAGAATTAAGAGACTTGGTTGATGTCAATCAAAATGGAATCATAGAACTCTGGGAACTTAACTCAAGGGACGCCATCTACATTCTTCAAAAAGAACACATTCCACTCTTGGATGATTCGTCTGATAATTCGAGGGGATCAGGACTTATGCATCATAAATTCATTGTTGTTGACGAAAAATCAACACTTATCAGTACTGCTAATTTTACTTTAAGCTGTATTCATGGGGATATGAATGAGCCTCTGTCCAGAGGCAATGCAAACTCTATGATACGTGTTGATTCAAAGCCTTTAGCTAAAATTTTTCTTATGGAGTTCCTACAAATGTGGGGGAATGGAAAAAGGGGGAATTTTGGCCACAGAAAAACATATCGAGGAGCACAGACTGCGATTGCCAAGGGAACGAAGATCACCGTACAATTTTCACCGACGTCGAACAGATTAAATTGGGAAGAAACCGTCAACGGCCTGATTGGTGAGCATTTGCGGCGAGCTCGAAAGTCCGTTCTGGCTGCCCTCTTTGTTTTTTCTGAACAAAAATTAAGTAACATTATGCAAGAAAGAAGTCTGAAAGGTGTTAGAATTGGAGCTCTTATTGAACCTAAATTTGCCTATCGCGATTATTCGGAGCTTTTAGACATGCTGGGGCTACAAATGCTTAAAAAAGATCAATGTGTCTATCCAATAGATAACAATCCTTGGATTCATCCCGTTGAGGAAGCTGGCATTCCCTATCTCACCAAAGGGGATGTTCTTCACCACAAATTTGCAGTCATAGATGATAAGACAGTTGTTGTAGGTTCACAGAATTGGTCGCAAGCAGCAAATGATGTGAACGATGAAGCCCTCATAGTCATTCATAATAATCAGAATATCGCTCGTTTTTATTCTCAAGAATATGAAAGATTAAAAGAAAGAAGTTTTCTAGGACCAACGACACGGCTCATAGAAGAGATTGAGCAAAGGGAGATAAACTGTGCACTACAATAGGAAGCTCTTTTTTTATGTTGTATTTCTTTCCGTGAATTTCCTTTTTGCTCAAAAAATAGTTTCAGAAGAAAAAAATTATGTTCTTAAAATTCAAACGAAAAATAAATTCGAACGAACTCAAGTGACAGAATTGGGTCTCATTCCAGAAGAGATTTTTGAAAAATACGTTCGCGTTATTGCTTCTGCACAAGAACTTAACAAAATTAAATCTCACTTGAAACTTCCCTTTCAGGTCGAAAGTGAAATTAAGATTGAAAATATAGGGATAAGGGATTTCCCAACCCAAGATGATGCTTATCACGACTATAGGGAAATGGTTCTGTTTTTAGAAAATCTCTCACAGCAATTTCCAACACGTACAAGACTTCATGAAATTGGACAATCACTTGAGGGGAGAAAAATTTTAGCTCTTCACATTTCAACGGAATTTGATGCTTCACAATCTCAAGCAAAACCAGGCATCGTTTTCATGGGAGGGCATCATGCCAGAGAACATTTGAGTATTGAGGTTCCTCTAAACCTAGCTCACTTTGTTCTGTATGAAAGTGAAAAAAATCAGAAACTTATGGATGTGCTCAAAGAAAGAGATTTATGGATTATCCCTATGGTTAATCCTGATGGGTGTGAATATGACATTTCTCCAGCTTATCGTTGGTGGCGAAAGAATAGGCGTAACAATGAAGATGGTAGTTTTGGAGTTGATCTGAATCGCAACTACGGTTATGAATGGGGTGGACGGGGTGCTTCAGATAATACTTCTAGTCAGATTTATCACGGAGCATCTGCCTTTTCAGAACCAGAAACGCAGACCATCAGAGATTTTGTTGACCAGCATCACAATTTAAAGGCACTGGTTTCCTATCATACATTTAGTGAATTGATTCTCTATCCGTGGGGCTATACTTATGATTCTGTTTCCAACCCACTAGACCTCAAAGCTTATGAGAATATGGCCTTTGAAATGTCTCGCATTACAGGGTACACACCTCAGCAATCGAGTGATTTGTATCTTACTTCCGGAGACACAACAGATTGGGCTTATGGGCAGCATGGCATTTTTTCATTCACGTTGGAGCTTTCTCCCAAAAGCTTAGATGACGGTGGATTTTATCCTGGAAATATTATTGATCGGGTTGTTCAAACCAACCTGCAAACTGCCATTTTCATGATTGAAATGGCTGGACATCCGTATACGCCACCGCTATAAAAAGCTTATGTTCCAAAGCTTTTATCTGTCATTGCGAGGCTGTTTATCGGTTGTTGCAATTAGTCTCTTCATTGTTTCCTGTGCAGAACAGCAGCCCGTTCGTGACGAGTTTGCAACAGCGCAAGCAGCTTATGAAAAAGGACTTACTCATAAAAACAAAAAAAGATGGGAAGATGCCATTGCTTCGTTTCAAGACGTTAAATTTCGCTACCCTTTAAGCCCGTTCGCTAAAAAAGCAGAGCTTGATCTTGCTGATGTCTACTATCTCAAAAAAGATTACATCGAGTCTCGGTCGGCCTATGAACTTTTTGTTAAGTTTCATCCGTCGGACGCAAACATACCGTTTGTTCAGTATAGAATAGGACTTACCTATTATCAGGAAATGCCAAAAACTGTAGATCGAGATGAGGGGCCAGTTTTAAAGACAATAGAGGTTTTGAGTGATTTTATTAAATCGTATCCTAAGTCATCTTACAAGGCTGACACACAAGATAAATTGAGAGAGGCACGTCAGTGGATGATGCATCATATTCTTTACATTGCGCATTATTATTATAAAACGAAAGAATACAAAGCAGCTCTTGCGAGGGCTCTTGATATTATCGAAAAATATCCAGGCTTTCCTCAAAGAGAAAAGGCTTACTTTTACATTATCTCCTGTTATAATCGACTCAAAGAAGTGGAGAATGCGAGAAAATACCTTCAGAAACTTAAACAGGAATTTCCCAATTCCAGTTTTATTAATGATTTCGAATAATGTCAGTTGAATCTTCTCAGCTCTTGAATCAAGCAGAACAATCTTTGTCTCAGAATAATTTTGCAAAGGCTGAAAAACTTCTTGTAGCTGTGTTGCAAACAGAAAAAAGCCCCAGAGTATATTATCTTTTGGGTCAGCTTTATAATGATAAGGGTCAGTTTGGCCATGCAATATCAGCCTATAAAAAAGCTCTTGTTTTAGATCCTCATTTTGTTGATGCTAGTATTAGTCTTTCTGTTCTTTATAACGATTTAGGCCATTATGAAGAAGGTGGTTTTATATTTAATAGGGCTTTGCGATCTGTTGAAAGTCATGAAAAGGGAGCCGATCCCTATCTTAATGAAAAACTTGCAGAAAAACACATGGAATTGGCACAGCTTTATTTAAAGTATTTAAGATGTGCCGAAGCGGAATCTCAATTGAAACAAGTGCTTTCTTTAAAGCCCGATTTTCATAAAGCATCTTTACACTTGGCTCAGGTTTTGTTTAAGCAGGGGAAAAAACAGGATGCCATCAAAATATTGAAGGACTTAAAGAAAGAAAAACCACAATTTCTTGATGGTCGAGTTGCTTTGGGACTCATTCAGTATTCAATAGGTCATGTTCTTGCGGCTGTTGAAGAGTGGGAAAAAGTTTTAGAAATCAATCCAAATAATGGCCAAGCTTCGAGTTATTTGAAAATAGCTCGAAACTCCAGTTCCACCGCATTGTAGTCAATACAAAGGTCGGAGTTTTAAATTGTAAAAATAATGACTGTCAGATTCTTGATGCTTGATTGAGGCTTCCAATAGAATTTCTAAGTGAAGATCAAGCTTTTTTTCTACGATTGCAGAAAAACCTGCAACAAAATGATAGTGCGTTGGTAAAATATGGCGAATGCTTACAAGTTTTTGGAGCTGTTTATCCTCGACCCTATATAATTCAACTTTCAAATTTTCAAACTGAAGGTCTTTAACTCCCATTCCAAAATAAATATAATCCTCGTCATCAAAAACAGTCCATAGAATAGGACCTCTATCTTCATTTTCAATGGTAAATAACTGTATTTGATCTTCTTCAAAAAGGATAATACGCTTCTGGCCTGAAATATATTTTATGAAAAAACTACCCATGTCATGATAGGTTATTTTGTGAAAAATAGATTCGAGACCCTCGACATCTTCTAGCTCAAGTAATTTTTTAAAAGAAGCAATGATTTGATCATTAATATCTATAGAATAAAATACAGCTCTCTGGTTTTGTGATATCCAGCTTACAGTATGAGGAGATAACTTCAGTTGAACTATACTATCTTGTGTAACAGTGTGAGTCTCTGAAAAAAATGCTATGCCATTAACAACTCGAACTGCCTGCCAACGCACGTCTGAATAAAATGGTTTGTTTTCATTTTTTTTTGCTGTTGCAAAGGAATAATAATCTTCTTTCGTCGAATTACTTTTAAAATTCGAAATATCAAACTCGAAATGGTAAGGACTTTTTTCAAGAAAATACATTTGGGGCTCTTTATGAAATTGAATATCGAATACCACAAGACAGATTTCGTAAAGACTACCTTTTTGAAGCTCTAACATCAGAAATAATACATTATTTTCAAATAGTGCACGATAATTTTGAATATTTTCCCATTTCCCAAGGCTATATTCTTTATTCCCTGACTGCAAAAGCCAGGTCATGTCTTTCTTCTTCAGATAAGTGTTGATTGAGAGAAACTGAATGACATTTTCATTCAGCGTGCCAACATTTTCTGAGGTTTTTAAATAGGCAAAAGCGACGGGTGCAGGCTCCTGCGTTTGCGCCTGGGAAAGCTTGCTCAAAAACAACAGCGAAATGCAGCAGATTAAATAAACCAGTTTTTTCATGATGATTACTATAAGGGTGAAAGTAGACACCTCCATTATACTAAAATTTATCCCTCTTCGAAAGAAGGTCTTTTGTGCGTTATAATAAATCCAATAGTTTTAAGTGGTTAGTTGTTACTTAAAGAAGGGTGGGCTTCCAAAATAGCTTTTGTTTCATGTTGTTGATTATCTCTCATGTAAAGAATGAGAACTTCATCTCCTGCCTTGTAAGCCCTAAGTGCATCCGTATAATTGTAGATATCCTCAATTATAAATGTTCCAAACTGAACAATAATATCTTTAGATTGGAGACCTGCCTTAGAAGCTGGTGAATCAGCTTGAACCCCAGAAAGTCTCAAACCCTTTCCCTCATAAGAGTAATCAGGGATAGAACCAAAATAGGGCATGGACCCTCGTCCTGGATCTTTAGGATCTTTTGTTTTTTGAAAACTAAGTTTTTCATGCCGAGACGTTACACTGGCGAGGATATCATTGAAAAAATGCACTATGTAAGACATTCCATCAAAATTTATTTTATCCAAATCATCAGAAGGTTTATGATAATCCTCATGGCTTCCCGTATTTAAAAAAAGCACCGGAATATCTTGTAGATAAAAAGAAGTGCTATCAGAGGGTGCAATACCTGAGAGATGCTTTGTTAGGAAAAGACCATTGTCATTTGAAGCCCCAGACAAGATAGTGTTCCATTCCAGGGCGGTGCCAGATCCAAAAACAGTAAGAGTTTTTTCTCGAAGCCTGCCAACCATATCAAAATTAAACATTGCAAAAGTTTGAGATAAATCGAAGGGTGGATGATTAACGAAATAAGACGATCCAAGTAATCCCATTTCTTCTCCTGCAAAAGCTACGAAAATAATATTTCCGTGAGGTTCTGATGCTTGGCTCCACAATCGTGCAGCTTCGATAAGAACGGCAACACCCGAGGCATTGTCGTCGGCCCCATTATGAACTGTTCCATCGGGGTCCAATGATCCTGCATCACCAAAGCCAAGATGGTCAAAGTGTGCCCCTAGAACAGTGTAATTTTTTTCTAAATCTTTGTTGTTTGCTGGTAGCATTCCCACTACATTGGCAGTAGGAATTTTTATGATGGCGTGGGACCCTGATTTAAAAGAAACGGGAATGAAAAAATTTTGAAAAGATGTTTGAAGTTGAGATTTTGAAAATTCTTCAGCAATGTAAGAAGCCGCCTTCCAAAAGCCATAAGTTCCCAAACCCCTGCCCTCAAGAGCGTCATCTGCTAAATACTGTACATGTTTTTTAATGAGAGACGTGTCTGGTTGCGAAAGAGAAAATACATTCTGAGAACAGAATGAAAAAAGAAAGACGATTAATATTTTTTTCACAGATTTTCACGCTAACTTAAAAATAATATTCGCGTCAACAGGAAATTAGATTTATTAATATTATAAAAAATACATTTACTCTTCTTATTATCGAGAAATATCTATTGACACGACGCAACAGGATAAATAGACTTCGACAGTAAGAGGTAATTAGTTGTTGTTTCTTTCCTTTCTCAGGAGGTATCCCATGAAAAAAGTAGTTGTGTTGGCAAAAGTGTGGGTCGGTGTGTTCTTACTGAGTCAGCTTGTGTACGCTGAGCTTTCAACAGAACAACTCGATCTAGTTCAGAAAACGCTTCAAGAGTCTCGTTCTCCCAAGGTTTTCAAAAAAGGCTATCTTGTTAAATTTAAGGATGCAGATCGGCCCTATTCTGTTAATGAAGTTTTAAAAAAAACAGGGACCCCTATTTCAATGTCTCCATTATCAATGGATATGATGATTAAAGACCTGCGATCAAATCCAGATGTAGAATACATTGAGCCTAACTATTACATTGAAAAACTTTTTCCTAGACAAGATTATTTCAAACTCATTAAAGATGTTGATGGATTATCACAAGCTCTTAGTAAAGCGAGAGAAACTGATTATTCAAAGGAACCACGAATTAAAATTGCAGGAAAAATTCCCTCAGAACTTGAAATAGGGGATTCTTTTATCCTCAATGCATCTCGCAGTTATACGCTTGATGATTCAGAAATGACTTATCGTTGGGTTGTAAGTTCTTCGACAGAACCTGCTTCTAGGACTGTTTCTCAAACCCCTGTTTTGTCTTATAAACCGAAACAAAGAGGAACCCATCGCTTTACACTAACAGTTTCTAATGACTCTTTTCCTGATTCAGGTGACATGGGTGGTTTGAAAGATCTTTTGAAGCTCATTGGAGGGCTTCAACAACGTATCTATTCAGAAATTTCTTTTAATGTCCACGTTTCTGAATTTGAAACGCGAATTGTTGCAGATTCAGAAGATCCTGCGATTATCTATGCACAATTGGGAGATGTTGTGCAGCTTAATGCATCCTTGAGTAGGCCACATCCAAAGTTTGTAAAGCGTGGAATTCTTGATCACTTGTGGTCCATACCCGATTTCGGATTTTTCAACTTAGCGGCCCCCTATTCTCAATTTAGAAAATTTGAATCAACACCGTATCTACCTTATGTTGAATTTGTTCCAGATGCATTGGGTGGTTATGTTGTGATGGATCAAATTCGCGATGAGTTTGGGGCTTCTCAGACAGCACAGGTTGTTGTAGATGTAACAAAGAACGAAAATTATAAAAAGCTTGCGTATGATGCGAATCTCTCAGATGAACTTCGTGAAAGTTTATACCAACATAAGATTATAAAGACCTTTGAAGCCTGGAAGGCCGCGGACGGCATGAAGAAATCTCAAGTTGTTGTAGCTGTGATAGATACAGGTGTTAATTTTAATCACCCAGATCTTAATTCAAATATTTGGACAAATGAAAAAGAAGCACAAGGTAAAACGGGCGTCGATGATGACTCAAACGGCTACGTAGATGACATTCACGGTTGGGATTTTGTGCATAATGACAATTCTCCGTTCGATGATGGACATCACGGCACCCACGTTGCTGGAATTATTGGAGCCGTTTTAGAAAATGGTGGGGTTGTTGGTGTTGCTCCAAATGTGAAAATTATGCCCGTGAAAGGACTCTATGGATATGGGAGTGGTGAGCTTCTACACCTTATTGACGGTATTTATTACGCTGCCGATAATGGTGCTCATATTATTAATGCATCTTGGGGTGGGCGAATGGAGGAATTGGCAGAAAGTAAAGCGCTTAAGGAAGCCATTCTCTATGCTCAGAATAAAGGTGTTTTATTTGTAGCAGCTAGTGGCAATGAAACGCTGAACAATGATCAACTTCCTATGATGCCTGCATCTTATGATTGTGATGCTATCATTTCAGTTGCAGCAACAACTGCATCTGATGATTTGGCAATGTTTTCAAATAGTGGTGCTCAATCTGTAGATGTTGCAGCTCCTGGAGAAACAATTATTTCAACCATTTCGTGGAATCCTGCAGAAGTTTCTTATGAGTCCATGAGTGGCACTTCTATGGCAACCCCTATTGTTGCAGGGGTGGCTGCGTTCATCAAATCACTAAAACCTGAGATAACTTATAAAGAGTTAAAAGACATCGTATTGAACTCAGGAGATGAACTGCGTTCCCTTGCTGGGGTGACACTTACGGGTCGAAGGGTCAACCTACTTAAAGCTGTAGAAGCATTAAAACAGAAGATGCCTCACGTGCAGCCAAAAGTTGAGGAAAAGAAGCCTGAGGTTTCAGCCTCATTAGTGGTTATGTAGAAAGATAATTCTTGCCAAAACGGGGCCTCCTTTGTAATAAGCCACATACTAAAGGAGGCTTCCGCTGGCTAAATTTGCCAAGCTCTTTTTATTCTTTTTCTTGACTGTGATTTGTTCCGGACATCTCTGCGTTCAAGCTGATTCGAGTATTATTGATAGTGAAGTAGAGGAACGCTACCCGATTTTAGAAAAAATTCAAAACCTGTCACAAACTCATCCATTGTTTAGAAATTTGAATTGGGCGCCCCAATTCTTAGAAAAATATGCTCGTTTTATGGAAGTAGCTATTCACCTAGGGGCTGATCGATTAGGCGGATTGACCCGTTTTCATGCCTATCTCATAAGATTTCTTGATCAAATCAATCAGGACCAAACGTTGCGTGACATAGATGTTGCAAAGATAAAATTACTTCAAGTTCTTGATGTTGAGCTCCCTCTATCACGACGAGATCAAGAAACGGTCAAGGCTAAGTTGCGATTGCTCATAGACACATTGCCGATTCATAAAATAGCAAAAGATTTGGCAGACTATGAAAAATCAGTGCATGCTGCTGTTCGTGATTCACGAGGTGAAATTGAATATGAATCGGCATTCGAAGTGTACACTGAAAAATGGGTTCACTTGGCACAGGCGACAGCTTCACTTCTGAATTTTCCACATTGGAAAGTGGTGGACATTGCGCAAGCTCAACAAAATGAGGCTTGGTTGGAAGAATTAGGTTACCCTGCGCTTGAGAGACAAATACGAGAAATCCCACACGGTTACCTAAGACAACCAGGGCATGAAAGCACTTGGAAGCCCGATGGAGTATGGAAAGGACTTCCTTCAATCGCTGTGCATAATTCCTACAGAGTTATTAGGATGAGGCACAATGGAACTCTTGTCATTGATAATGTGTGTGAGCGGTATGTCGCTCTCATTGTTGGGTATGCTGAAATTTTGGATAAGGTTGGCAGGACTATTCAACCTGAGAATATAATTATTATTCCTCAAAGGGAATCAGGACTATACAAAGTTGAATCTGGATGGGTAAGTCTTGGGGACACTGCCGTTATTTTGCAAGAGAGACAGAGCCTTGTGCGCGACATAAAACCTGTAGAAAATGGCAGTCTTTTGAAATCCGCAAGAAGTTATATAAAGCCTGTGGCTTTAGAATTAGATCCTGCCGATGGAGAAAGGCCAAAAAGTCGATTCTCACGCTTCGCCTCATTATTTCGCTCTCGCCCTATGTCATCCAGAGGTCGCTAGGTCCCTTCGCTAGTGCTCTGCACGGGTCTAACTCCGAATCCAGATTTTTCTTAGTATTCGATTTTTACTAAACCACGACTACTACTTCTTCTGTCATAAGGAAAGTAATTATCAGTTGAAATCGAGACGAAAGCTGTGGGATACCTTTTCAAAGAGTGAAAAATAATTATCGAATTCTTTTATAGGAGCAGAGCAATAAACTGAATAAAAAATATCATTCTTGAGGGAAATAATTCTCATTATTTTCATCCCTCGTTTTTTCGAGATAATTTGTTTCCATTGAATGGAATTAAACATAATATTTGATATGGATTCAATTACCTCAGATTGAGCAATAAAATCAATATGTTCCTCCATCTTATGAAATAAAGCATTATGACTTCCCCACGCTCGAATTTCTATTTCTGGACTGATTGGAGACACCAGTTTAATACCATCGCCGTTCTTTGAAAAAGTTTTTTTAAAGCTTTTAGTTATCAGTAGGCTAAAATCATATCTCTCATTTTTATATGGTTCCAAATTTTCATGTGCCAGAAAATGATTCTTGCTTTGTAAAAATGAAATGGTGACAAGAAATATCAATAGAAAATTAATCCAAAATATGTTCTTCATCATAGTAATCCAGAGCGTTTTGCTTAATAATTGTTTGAAGCTTTTTAGCATATTCGGTATCTGTCGCATAACCGGCCTTTTGTAATTCATCGCAGAATTTATACGGGTCATCTTTATATTTAAAAGTTCCCTTATATTTTGGATTTATTGACAATAAGGATCCATGATCTAAAACTGCCGCCCGAGGCGATTCATATTTCCGAAAACTTGATTTGGTCTTGACTCTTTTACCATTGATAACTTCATGAGTCGTAATATATTCTCCCTCACCTTTAATGCCAAAATAATTATTATTTTTGACTGACTTTCCCCATCTAGTTTCTAAAGCAGACTGGGATAGAGTTACAGCAATCGGAATTTTAAATTTATCCTTTGATTCACGTGCAGCCTCAAGAAGTAAGCTAATAAATTTTTCTTTTGTATTAGTTCTTGTTTCTAGCAGCCCTTTTGCATTTTCAATATCATCTTGTGTGAGCGATTTCTTACTAACGGCAAGTGAATAATCTGTGAGCCTACAGAGCATGGCTATCGGATCACCCCAATATTTCTTGTCTTTCCAATAGTCAATCCAACAGTAATCGAGATGTTTTTTAAAAACTTCCGCATTCTTTTCCGCATGAAGTGTTTTCTTAACCCAATGGCAAAGATAAGCACTGTTGTTTCCATTTTTGAAGAGAATTGATGAACGTGTTTTGTTTCCAGATTTCTTTTTTATTGGTCGCTTTCGGATGCCGGACATTGAAGTGATTCTATATGCATTTCCTAATTTGGAAAGTTATTTTATTGGAAATGAATATTGTGGATAGGGTTATCGTCAACGCGATACGCGTCATTGTTGCATGTAGCAAAAAATACCATAAGATTAAACTCAAAGGGGGAAATAATTATTATGAAAATAGAAAGTTCTGCATTTGAGCACAACCAAAAAATCCCATCGAAGTATACCTGTGATGGGCATGATCTGAATCCACCGTTGAAATTTCTTGATGTTCCCCAAGAAGCAAAAAGTCTTGTTTTGATTATGGACGATCCGGACGCACCTGTGGGAACGTGGGATCATTGGCTGATCTGGAACATAGATCCAAAAGTTTCAGACATTTTAGAGAACGCGGTTCCTCAGGGTGCTGTTGAAGGAACCCAAAGTTGGGATCACACAGGTTATGGCGGCCCTTGCCCACCATCTGGGACTCACCGCTATTTTTTCAAACTTTATGCTTTGGATACGAAGCTTGATCTTTCAAAGTCATCGAGAAAGAAAGATGTTGAGTCTGCCATGAAGGGGCATGTTTTATCCTCCGCAGAGCTCATTGGGCTATATTCTCGAGTAAAAAAATAATATACCAAGAGTATTTTAATATTCTATTTTAGATTATTTTGACTTCTTTAAATCAATATATTATATTCTTTATAGAGGATAAAATAATGCATAGAAAGACTATTAAAACTACTGTGGAAATACCCAGCGACGAGTTGGATACGCTCATGAAAAATACGAATGCAAAAACAAAAAAACAGGCCATTGTCATTGCGATTGCTGAGTATAATCGTAGGCGCAGGCTTAGCAAGCTTGCTGAGAAATTAGGAACTTTTAGTCAGATTATGAGCGTGGATGAACTTAAGAAACAGCGCCGGGCTAAATAATGAGTAGTTCACTCGTGCTTATTGATTCTTCCTCTTGGATTGAAGCTCTTCGAAAAAATGGGAAACGAGAAATTAAAGATAGAGTTGAAAGGCTATTAGTTGAGGGCCAGGCGACTTCTTGCGAGATGGTATTATTGGAACTTTGGAATGGAGCTCGGGGGAAAGAGGAAAAAAACTATATTTCTGAATTAGAAATGGGAAATTAGATTTTTCTCTACTATGGCAAACATGAAGCAACGATTCGAAGACCTGCTCTCACTCGTTATTAAAGAAAACGCGTCCGATCTCCATATCGTCGTGGGACGGCACCCGACGCTCCGCATTGACGGCGT
>JACOXK010000138.1 GCA_016182335.1 Deltaproteobacteria bacterium
CGAGCTTTTGGATTATGGAATGAAAGTTATTGCAGGAGTAACACCGGGCAAGGGTGGTCAAGATGTGGACAGCGTTCCGGTTTTTAATTCCGTAAAGGAAGCTGCCGATGCAACAGGGTGCAATGCAAGTATTATTTTCGTTCCCGCACCCTTTGCGGCTGAGGCGATCATGGAGGCTGCTGATGCTGAGTTGGATCTTGTAGTTTGTATTACCGAAGGGGTGCCGCTGATAGACTTATTAAAAGTTAAAAATTATTTGCGAAATAAAAAAACAAGAATGATAGGACCTAATTGTCCTGGGATTATTACACCTGGTGAATGTAAAATGGGCATTATGCCTGGTTATATTCACAAAAAAGGCAGTATCGGTCTTATTTCCAGGAGCGGAACGCTCACTTATGAAGCGGTCAATCAGTTAACAGAAGTTGGGTTGGGGCAGACAACGTGCATCGGTATTGGTGGAGATGCCTTAAATGGAACGGGATTTATCGACTGCTTAAAACTTTTTGAAGGAGATCCTAAAACCAAGGCCATTGTCATGATTGGAGAAATTGGTGGTGGGGCTGAAGAAGAAGCGGCAACATTCATTAAGAAAAATGTTTCAAAGCCAGTCGTCTCTTTCATAGCTGGACAAACAGCGCCCTGCGGCAAACGAATGGGACACGCTGGTGCCATTATTTCTGGAGGTAAGGGTACGGCCCAAGATAAATTTAATGCTTTAAAAAAGGCCGGTGTGCATATTTGTAAAAATCCTGCTGATATTGGAAAAACCATGAAGGAGGTTTTAAATTCATGATGCAAAGAACTTTCAATATTATTAAGCCTGATGCCGTCAGTCGAAATCTTATCGGTGACATTATTAAAATATTTGAAGGAAAAGATTTGAAAGTTTTAGCTCTCACTATGAAAAAACTCTCAAAAAAAGAGGCAGAAGATTTTTATCAAGAGCATAAAGGAAAGCCGTTTTATGAAAGTCTTGTCACTTATATGACATCTGGGCCTGTTGTTCTCATGGTGCTTGAAGGAGAGAATGCCGTTGAGAGAGTAAGAACCATTATGGGCGCAACAAACCCGGCTAATGCACTGCCTGGCACAATTCGAAAACTCTTTGCAGAAAGCATTGAGAGAAATTCAGTGCATGGTTCTGATTCGGTTGTTTCTGCTAAGCGTGAAGTTTCTTTTTTCTTTTCAAAATTATAAATGAATCAAGCTGAATTTTTGCTACATATGAAGGGGGCTTTAAAAAAAGACCACCACAGGGATTATTATGAGCAAATGTTTCTGACTCTGTGGAAGCTTTATAATGAAGAAGCGCCTCTTGCGGATGTAAAGCTTATCAATTCCGCATTAAAAGAGCTGCGTTATACTACAAAAATTTTGGGTGAATATAGGGACGAGAGAAAAGTGAGTATTTTTGGCTCTGCCAGATCTTCCAGTACCGCAAAAATATATAAGCATGCAAAAAACTTTGCTCGCAAGATGAGTGATAATGGTTTCATGGTCATTACGGGTGCTGGCCCTGGAATTATGGAAGCGGCTAATGCTGGAGCTGGAAAGAAGAGCAGTTTTGGTTTTAATATTCGTCTACCCTTTGAGCAAAAAGCAAACCCCTATATTGAGAACGATTCAAAACTGATTCATTATAAATACTTTTTTACGAGAAAACTGGCATTTATTAAAGAAACAAACGCTGTTGTTTTTTTCCCGGGTGGGTTTGGCACTTTGGATGAGTGCTTTGAGGTTTTAACACTTCTGCAAACGGGAAAAAGTTTACCCATGCCTGTTATTTGCATTGATAAACCTGGTGGAAATTATTGGAAGCAGTGGTTTTCTTATATTAAGAGGATGCTTTTAAAGCATAAGATGATAGCCGCGGAAGACTTAAAGCTTGTGAGGCTCATGACAAATATTGACGAGGCAGTTGAATACATCCAGCATTTTTATAGCAATTATCATTCTATTCGATATGTGAATAAGACGCTTTTCATAAGAACGCTCAGAGAAATTCCGGATAAGGCTCTGGGCGTACTTAATAAAAGATATAAATCAATTCTTGTTCAAGGAGGGATTGAAAAAACGGGACCTCATGAGATAGAGCATGATGAGCCCACACATCTTCACCTCAAAAGGATAAAACTTCATTTCAACAAAACCCATTTTGGTAAGCTCTACCAATTAATCGAAGAGTTGAACAAGTACTGATTGAATGAAAGCCTTGCCCATCCGTCATTCAGAGCCGACCCTTGGTCGGTGAAGAATCCACTCTTTAAAGTAAGATGGCAATTTCAGTGTATAAGGGTCGATGAGAAAGGCTATTATTGATATGGCCAATGTCTGTGAAGTAGGGTCCTAGAGAGAGCTATCATAGTAGCTCTTGAAAAAGCCTCCCTTATCGATTAGAAAGTTAGCACTTTTACAGTGGAGGGAAAATCAATGTATTCAAAGAGAAAGTATCAATTTAAGGGAGTTATTCTAGGTTTTTTTTTCTTTATACCGTTTGTCATGCTCAGGGCTGAATCTGCAAGGAACGAACAGTTAGAAAGGGTTCTAGAGTTTTTACGGCAAGTATCAGATATTGAGTTTGCAGGGACTAAAGAAGTACAAAATAGTCTTAGAATTATAGAGAGGATTAAGCCATGGGGAACTGAAGATATTGCGCAATTAAAGAGTGTGCAATCGTTATTGCCAGAGCCCCTCATGATTTCCAATGCCAGTGTAAAATCAAATATTCTTGAGAGCATCAAACTTCTTACCGGTGTTATTACTGGGCTTGAAGAAGAAGTGCAAAAGAAGGAAATGGAAAAGCAGCAGGCAAGGCAGGAAGATGAAAGAAAATTAGAAGAATACATGCGGAAGCTTAAAGAGAGGGAGAGCGAGCACAGAAGAATGCAAGAGAAAAGAGCTGAGCAGATTACACGAGAAGAAATGCTAGATTTAAGTAACGAGAAGGCCTTTGCATGGATAGAAGGCGGAAAGTTTAAGATGGGGTCAAATGATGGAGATCCAGATGAAGCACCTGTCCACGAAGTGGTGGTGGATGGTTTTTACATGCTTCGAACAGAAGTAACTCGTGGGCAATGGAAGAACTTGATGGGTACTTATCCAGATCCAGAAGAATCTACAGAGGTGGGAGATGAAGCCCCTGTTGTAAATATTTCATGGTACGAGGCTTTAGAGTTTTGTAATCGTTTGTCAAAGGCTCATGGAAAAGAGGCAGTTTATGATCTGAGCAATGAAGAAAAGATTAAAGTCAATTGGGAAGCTAGCGGATATCGGTTGCCAACAGAAGCTGAGTGGGAATATGCAGCACGAGGAGGAAGTGAAGGGGATTATTGTTTTAGCGGGCAAAAAAATGAGAGGGGAGAAGATTTACATTTAGAAGATTACGGGTGGTTTGATCAAAACTCGGATGGAAAACCTCACGATGTTGGCATGAAAGCCCCCAATAAGTACGGATTGCATGATATGCATGGCAATGTATGGGAATGGTGTTGGGATAGGTACGATAAACGATATTACAAAAACAGAGCCAATGACAAGAATCCATTTGGTCCCAAGGAAGGCTCGGGCCGCGTTATGCGTGGCGGCGGTTGGGGCGGCGATGCGCGGGGCTTGCGCTCGGCCGATCGCGGCTACGTCTGGTCTGACGGCCGTGCCGATGATGTTGGTTTCCGCCCCCTGAGGACAAAACGTATCCCTTGAGCTCTTTTACCCTCTTACTCTAGGAATTCTGCCGCAGAAGGGCGAGGCGAAGCCACTTGTGGCGTAGCCAGCCCCTGCGCAGCAGCAATTTTTCATCTATTTCAGCTTCGTCTTAGTTTCTCAATTTCGTAGGTAGCAATCTAACATGGAGATCCACTCGCCTTTGGTTCGGACGACCGCAATAGCCCTGTCCTTGGCGTGGCAAGCAAGCCCAGATTATTTATTTCTTTTTAAGCTTTGCACGGTTGCGTCTTCGCCACATGCGACGCTTGTGCTTAGACATTTTCTTTCGGCGTTTTTTAACAACACTTCCCATAAATAATATCTGTATCTTTGAACTTAACTTTCGTCAATGCTTCATAGAAGAAGGATTTTTATACACCACAAAATAAGGATTACGAGCTTCAGCTTTATAAAGAAGAAAGTAAGCTGTGTAGTAGCCAAAAGATTCTTGAATTTTGGAAGGCGAGAGTACCGGAGTAATAAAACGGGGTGTTTCAAGTTCTTGATGCAGCTTCGCTCTTTTAAGGGTTGTCAGATACATATTTCTTAGTTCACTTTTAGATATTTCTTTCTTAGGTATTCGAAACGAAAGCTCTAAGGGCGAAGAATTAGGGCATTGGACGCTCACCCCAAAAACAAAGGCTGACGAGAGCTTTTTGAAGGCGCCATCAATATTTTTGGCCTCTCGTAAAAGCGATTCGAGGGTTTGATCAGAGAGTTTCTTGATAGTAACATCTGAGGAGGTAATACAATGAGAGTTAAGAAGGATGTCTTTAAAAGTGTCTTTGGTTGCAGCTATTGTTCGATGACTATAGAAAAACAGCGTATAAAAAGCATAAACAAGTAATGCTATGAACACAAAAAGCAATAAAATTCTCTGCCATCGGGTCACAAGAAAAATGTAACATAATCAAAATGGATTGACAGTATTTTTGTACCTTATTAGCTTTCTATCATGAGCCAATATTGTCTGGGTATCATCGGTGGGAGTGGTCTTTATGATCTAGAAGGCCTACAAGATGTTCAGGAAAAGGAGATACCTACACCTTTTGGAAACCCCTCCGGCGTTTTCTTTGAAGGTCGAATAAAAGATACAAGATTTATTTTTTTCCCCCGTCATGGTGTTGGACACAAATACGGACCCTCCGAAATCAATTACAGGGCCCATATTTATGGGCTTAAGAAACTGGGGGTGAATGGCATTGTTTCTTTTAGTGCTGTGGGAAGCCTTAATGAAAAAGTTAAACCTGGAGATTTTGTTTTAGTAGACCAGTTTATAGATCGAACTTATTTGAGAGCTTCCACTTTTTTTTCACAAGGGTGTGTTGCCCATGTTTCTTTTGCAGATCCAACATGTTCGAGTTTAAGAAATGTTCTGCAGTCTGCACTTAAGCTCGTTGATGTTACTTGTCACAACCCAGGCACTTATGTGTGCATGGAAGGTCCTGCCTTTTCTACGAGAGCTGAATCAATGCTGTATCGGTCTTGGAATGCCGATGTTATTGGTATGACTAATTTACCCGAAGCAAAGCTGGCCAGAGAGGCAGAACTTTGCTACGTTACGGTAGGACTTGTTACTGATTATGACTGTTGGAGGAGTGAGACATCGGATGTTGATGTCCCAGAAATTCTAAAAGTTATGAAACAAAACGTAAGTCAGGCTCAAAAAGTTATATTCAATTTACCCTCTCTAATTTCAAATAAGGCTGCATGCTCTTGCTCTAAAGCTCTTGAATATTCCCTGATCACTCAACCAGATCTCGTACCTCCTAGCACTCGTTCTGCTCTTTCTTTGTTTGTGGATAAATATTGGGGTGATGTTTCATGAGTATTTTAGTTGTTGGATCTATTGCCTTTGATTCCATTGAAACGCCGCGTGGTAAAGCTGAAAAAGCTTTAGGCGGGAGTGCTCAATATTTTTCTATCGCGACAAGTTTTTTTAATCCTGTAAGTCTTGTTGGGGTTGTAGGGCAGGATTTTCCGCAAGAGCATTTATCGTATCTTTCTTCAAGAAAGGTTTGTCTTAAAGGGTTACAGATTCTTGACGGTCAGACATTTCATTGGGCAGGTCGTTATGATGATTCCTATTCTGATCCACAAACACTGAGCACTCATCTTAATGTTTTTGAAAACTTTTCTCCCCAATTGCCTGAATCTTATAAATCCCTTCCGTATGTGTTCTTGGGAAACATAGACCCGTTATTACAATCTCACGTGTTGGATCAGATGCAGCAACCCAGAATTGTGGCCTGTGACACAATGAATTTTTGGATTGGGAGAAAGAAAAAAGAGCTCTTAAATACCTTAAGCAGGGTTGATATTTTTTTCATTAATGAAACAGAGGCTAAAGAACTATCAGCGGAGAAAAACTTAGTCCAGGCTGCTCGAAAAATTCGAAGGATGGGGCCTCGAATTCTTGTTGTTAAACGTGGTGAGTACGGCTCATTGATGTTTACGGAATCAAGTGTTTTTGCCTGCCCAGCCTATCCCTTATCGGATGTTGTTGATCCCACCGGTGCAGGGGACTCTTTTGCCGGGGGTTTTATGGGGTATTTAGCAAAAAAGGGCGCCTCTTTTGAAGAAGACCATTTACGACGCGCTGTCGTCTATGGCAATACAATGGCCTCATTTGCTATTGAAGACTATTCTTTTAATAGGCTTAAAAGCATTGATGAAGCCCTTATTGAGGCACGATTCAAAGAATTTTCTTCCCTGACTGGCTTTTGATCCAGTTGTTTGACTAAGTAGATATAACGGAGTAAAAAGGTATTCCGTGTCTGAGAAGCGGGCTAAATATATATTTGTTTCTGGAGGAGTTATCTCCTCGCTTGGTAAAGGCCTTGCTTCGGCTTCCATCGGAGCTCTTCTCGAAGCCAGAGGGCTTAGCGTCACCATTCAAAAGTTAGATCCCTACATCAACGTTGATCCGGGTACTATGAGCCCCTTTCAGCATGGCGAAGTGTTTGTCACAGATGATGGCGCTGAGACTGATTTAGATCTTGGTCATTACGAACGATTCACTCACTGTACTCTTTCTCGTTTTAACAATTTCACAACAGGTCAGGTTTATGATGCTGTCATTACGAAAGAACGTCGAGGGGACTATCTGGGCGGAACAGTTCAAGTCATCCCCCATATAACAGATGAAATTAAGAACAAAATTATTCAAGCCTCTCAAGGCTTTGATGTCTCTATTGTTGAAATCGGAGGTACGGTGGGTGATATTGAAAGCCTTCCGTTTCTTGAAGCCATCAGACAGCTTCGTATTGAAGTAGGGCATGAAAATGCTATTTTTATTCATCTGACACTCGTTCCTTTTATTGAAGCGGCCGGCGAAGTTAAAACAAAACCCACACAACACAGTGTGAAGGCACTTCGAGAAATAGGAATTCAACCTGATATTCTTTTGTGCCGAACCAATCAAGCTTTATCAGAGGGGATTAAATCTAAAATTGCTTTATTTTGTAATGTTGAAAGAGACTCTGTCATTACGGCCCTGACTGTGGATACAATTTATGCAGTACCACTGTGCTTTCATCAAGAAGGTTTGGATGAAAAAATCATCCAAAAATTAAAAATGTGGACTGCCGCTCCTCGTCTTCAACACTGGAAAAAACTCATAGAAAAAATTAATCATTTAGAGAAGAAAGTGATCATTAGTGTTGTGGGTAAATATGTCCATTTAAAAGATTCTTATAAGAGTTTGAATGAAGCTTTATTTCACGGTGGCATTGCAAATCATACACATGTGCATCTTGAATTTATCGATTCTGAAAAATTAGAACAAGGTGATGAAGCTCAGTGGAGTGCCTTGCGTAGTGCAGATGGTGTGCTCGTCCCAGGTGGATTTGGGGAGCGTGGTTGTGAAGGAAAAATTGATGCGATTGCATGGGCCAGAGAAAATCAAATACCTTTTTTTGGCATTTGCTTAGGAATGCAGATGGCTGTTATTGAGTTTGCTAGACACAGCGCAGGGCTTAAAGATGCCAACAGTGCTGAATTTAATGAAAAAACAAAACACCCTGTTATTCATCTTATGGAGGATCAAAAATTACGTAGAGAAAAGGGTGGCACCATGAGATTGGGTACTTACGATTGTGTTTTGAAGAAAAGTACAAAAGCCTATGCGGCATATCACAGAGAAAAAATTCAAGAGAGACACAGACACCGTTATGAGTTTAATAATGCTTACAGAAAAGATTTGGAAGCACGGGGCATGATTTTTTCAGGGATTAATCCTCAAACAGGGCTCATCGAAATGATGGAACTTAAAAATCATCCCTGGTTTGTAGGATGTCAGTTTCATCCTGAGTTTAAATCTAAACCCATGAAGGCGCATCCTCTTTTTATATCTTTTATACAAGAAGCTTTGAAAATTCGTTCCTTAAAAGAATCTAAAAAATCTAAAGTTGTGCGTATAGGCCTGAAAAATTCAAAAACGGCCGAAGAAATTTTTGTTTGAAATGCAGACAAAAGCTGTCTCGATAACTGCTGATATTTCTATCGGTGCACATCATCCACTTCTTATTATTGCTGGACCTTGTGTCATTGAATCAGAGAGTTTTACTCTTCACATGGCAGAACAACTCTTAAGCATTTGTGACAAGCTAAAACTTCCTTTTGTTTTTAAATCGTCTTTTGATAAAGCAAATCGATCTTCCGTTCATTCCTATCGTGGTCCTGGCCTAGAAGAGGGACTTACAGTTTTAAGAAGTATAAAAGAAAAATTGGGAGTTGCTATTTTGACGGATGTTCACGAGTCTTGTCAGGCGGAGTCGGTCGGCTCGGTTGTTGATATTCTTCAAATTCCAGCATTTTTATGTCGCCAGACAGATCTTATTAAGGCAGCAGCCAAAACGGGTAAAGTTGTGAATATTAAAAAGGGCCAATTTCTTGCACCATGGGATATGAAAAATGTTGTTGAAAAATTAGAATCCTATGAGACTGAGAAAATTACATTGACGGAAAGGGGGGCTAGCTTTGGTTATAATCGCCTCGTCGTAGACATGACGGCATTTCCTGTCATGAGAAGCTTTGGTTATCCCGTTATTTTCGATGCGACTCATAGCGTTCAGTTGCCTGGTGGTGAAGGGAGGAGAACAGGTGGAGTGCGTGAGATGATTCCTTATTTAACGCGGGCGGCGATAGCAACAGGTATTGATGGGTTATTTTTAGAAGTTCATGAAAATCCTTCTGTTGCAAAGTCTGATGCTACAAATTGCCTTGCTCTTTGCGATTTTGAAAGCCTTGTGCGCGGGGCTGTGGATCTTCATGGTTTTTTGTTTCCACAGTCTTATAGAAATGATTGAGTATTTTTCTCAGCGCGCGATCATTTTTCCTGGCGTGAAAAATGTCGCTCGGGACTCAGGCTTGCTCTTTTACTACGCCACAAGTGGCTTCGTAAAAACCCTGCCCGCAAGCCTTCCGTCACGGCTTCGAAAAACGCTCAAACATTTCTCTATAACTTGAATTTCATTTTTATTAAAGATATGTCTCATTTATGTTAAATAGTCAGGTTCTTAGTGTTGCTCGTGAAGTTTTAGATATCGAAATTCAGGCGCTTCAAAATTTAAAAGCAAAATTAGATTCGTCGTTTGAGAAAGCCGTTGATCTTCTTTTAAATTGCCGTGGAAAAGTAGTGGCTACCGGGATGGGAAAGTCTGGCCAGGTTTGCAAAAAAATAGCAGCTACAATGGCAAGTACAGGAACGCCTGCGTTTTTTCTTCACGCCTCTGAAGCTATTCATGGTGACTTGGGTATGTTAGCTCGGGATGATGCACTCCTGGCGATTTCTTATAGTGGAGAAACGTCTGAACTTTTAGAAGTTGTCTCCTTAGCCAAAAGGCAAGGAATCCCCGTAGTTTCAATTTCAGGGAACCAGCAATCTTCACTTGCCAAACTTTCCGATGTCAGTCTCGTACTTTCGATTGATAAAGAGGCCTGCCCCTTGAATTTAGCGCCTACTGCCAGCACGACTGCAACGTTGGCGCTAGGGGACGCTTTAGCAGTTTGTCTTTTGAAACAAAGAGGTTTTGAGGAAAGTGATTTTGCCAAACTTCATCCGGGAGGAAGTTTGGGGCGTAGGCTTCTACTGCGTGTCAAAGACCTTATGCATTGTGGTGACAAAATTCCATTTGTTTTCGACTACACGCCTGTTGCAGAGGCCCTCATGGAGATGACAACAAAGAGATTGGGTTGCACAGGTGTTATCAATACCCAGCAGGAATTGATCGGAATTATTACTGATGGTGACTTAAGAAGGCGACTTGGAGCTGGCGAAGAATTCCTTAAAAAAAGAGCGCAAGATGTCATGACAAAATTTCCAAAAATTATTCATCAGGAAAAATTGGCCTCTGAAGCTTTGCATTTGATGGAGCAGAGTAAAATCACAGGTCTTTTTGTCCATGAGGAGCGGTATCCCAAGAAACCGATTGGATTTTTACACATGCACGACCTTCTTCAAGCTAAAATTGTCTAGTGATTTCTCTCCTATCATCCCGAGGAGCGCCAGCGACTGAGGGATCGATATTTCTTTTATCATTTATCATGAATTTTTTAAAAATTTCCATAAGGATAGTTTCAGGATGAATTTTTTTCATACACTTCATATAGTTTTCACCAGTTAAAGGGCATTTCTTTTTAAGACAGGGCACACAATCTAAATCAGCCTGAAATACTTTATGCCCCTTTCCATAGGGGCCAGTCCCTTGGGGGTCAGTCGGCCCAAAAAGTGCAAATACAGGTGTTCCTAAAGCTGCTGCGATGTGCATGGGTCCTGAATCATTGGTCAGAATGAACTGTGCGTCGTGAATAATGGAGACGAGTTCTTGAAGAGTTGTTTTTCCTATGTCATTGCGATTGCTCGCCATGTCAATCCTGCAAAATATCTCATCACCAATTTCTTTATCTTCTTTTCCACCCACTAAAACACATTTCATAGGAATCTGTTTTATAACGTCTGAAAAATATTCTGCAGGCCATCTTTTCGACTCCCACCTCCCTCCAGCTACAACAACGTAATATTTTGAGTCACTGTTATTCTGAGCGTTCCCTCTGTCATCCTGAGTTCTTCGAAGCCTTGGCGAAGTAGAACGAAGGATCGATATTTTTTCTTCCGTAATAGTCACTGTGCGGGTCCTGTCTGCCTTCACCCCCAATTTCGGCATTGGCCAGTAGGCCTGCTGGCGCAAATTGGGGGGCCCCCTCCGGCAGCCACCCGCTTGAACTATTATGTTATTCTGAGGGACAGGTCCAAATATTGTCCCTCGTTTTGGAATAAGATTTATGAGCCTCACGTATCTCTCAACTGCATGAATATTTTTACCTCCTTTGACTTTCCTGTTATAGAAAAGAGGAGCCAACTCACGAGCGTCAGAAAAACCAATTCGAAGAGGGGCTCTTGTGAGGTAAGTCAAAATTCCAGAGCGAAATAAACCTTGAAGGTCAATGACAGCATCAAAGTTTTCAGCATTTAATTGTCTTCCAAGTTTCCAAAAATCGCTTAAAATATTTTTGGAATTTTTCCATCGACTTCGATCAATAATCCATGTTTTATCAGTCAGGGAATTCCCACTTACCAAATCTTTGTAAGCTACATCCACAAGCCAGTGAATTTCGCTTTGTGGAAATGCATCTTTCAGAGGTTTTAGAACGTAAAGCCCGTGGACGACATCACCTAACGAACTTGGTTTGATAATGAGGATTTTCATAGAGCTTCGGCAGTATCATGAAACTGCCTGGCAGAAAACTTAAAAAAAATGCCACCCATCTTATAGTTTCGTTGTAGTGCTATTGCTCTACTTATTAAGCATAAAATGTCATGACATATGTATTGACATATTTATAAATTCCTTCTAGTATTAAAGAGATGACACGAAATGAATACTTACAGATAAGACTCTCTCATGAAGATAAAGAGCAGATTCGAAAACAGGCGCACGCATGTGGGAAAAGCATTTCAGAATGGATTCGCAATCGACTTATCCCAGAAAAGGTTCTGATTTTTCATGCAATCATCCAACAGCTCTCCCATGCACGTGAAGAAGAAAAAAAATTTATCTATGCCAATATGCATGATTTTCTAAGAGATCTGAAGAAAGGAGAATTGGAGGATGTGCTTTGTGCACCAGCAGAAATGAGGCTGGATTCTATTACATTAAATTTAATAGCTGCCATGGTTGAAACGAGGGCAAAACAACTTAAGGTACGTGTGCCATCATGGATTTGCGAAATAAAACCCTTGGCAAGACCTTATTTTGTAACCCCATTAGAAAGCTTAAGATTGCATCTTTTAAAAAATGCTCCTATTGAGTTTAAAGCTAGAAATTTATTTGTTGATGCAACTTTGGGGGAAAGAGCGTGAAAGATATTTCTCTCTCAAAAAAAAGAATTTTGGAGCTATTTGAAGAGCTGAACGAAAAACTTAAAAAACAAAAAATAATAGGAGAGTTATATCTTGTGGGTGGTGCTGTGATGTGTCTTGCTTTTTCAGCAAGGGAGTCAACAAAAGATCTTGATGCTTTTTTTGAACCCAAAGAAAAGATTAGAAAAATTGCCGAAGAAATGTCAGAGGATTTAGATTTACCTAAAAATTGGTTGAATGATGCTGTAAAGGGATATTTGGGTGCTCAATCAAAGTTTGATTTATTTCTAGAAAAAGATCATTTAAAAATTTTTATAGCGCATCCGGAATATCTTCTTGCAATGAAGTGCTTGTCATTTCGCTTGGGGCCTGAATTTCATGATGAAAATGATATTCGATATTTATTACGGTACTTGAATATCGAAACTTATGATCAGGCCACAAAAATCATTGAAAAATATTATCCGCTTGAAAAATTTCCGCAGAAAACACTTTATGCTTTAGAAGAAATCTTAACAGTCTCCTGAAAAAGTGCTTTTGGACAAGAGTTTGAAAAGCTCTTAGAGATATTAGTAAGATGATTTGTGAATATCAAAAACGAGTGGATGTTTATAATGTGGAACATTGAGGAGAGTGAGCTTCTTCCCAATGAGATCAGCCAATAAGCCTTTTCCTTGAAAGATTTTGTTTTTGAAAAATGCTGTAAAAGAGCCAAATGTATTTGCTTGCATAGTCGAGGGCGAAAATTTAAGAAAATTTGTTTCTAAACTTTTATTTGGGGCTTTCAACAGGACATGGTCTTCAAAAATGTAATCATCTTTCAAATGGTTATAGGTAAGAACATCACTTTGGAAGGTTAGATGCCCATCATTTCCAAAAACACTGAGCCTTGGTTTTTTAAAGATGCTGATTCCCAGCAGGGGATAAGTTTGAATAGAGACTGCTTCTATTTTGATACGAGTTTTATCTTTTTGAACAATAACACCCGAAATGTCAGAGATCTGAATATGCTTTGGCATAGAGCGAAAACGCACACCCGATTCATCATAGGTTGATGTTTGTAAAGCAACACCCCCACTTTGTTTAAGAAAGACTAGGAAGATGAAAAGAGAATAAAAAAGCGTTTTATTCGCTATTTCTATCATCTGGGCACATTCCCTCTATTTTAATGGTCCTATTGGCTTTCTTCAATTGACACAGAGTGCTTATGAAGTCGTTATTGGGGAAAACTCCACCAAACGAAGTGTCTGCCCACTCTATGGCATTATGGGTCTGCTCACTAAACTTGGCGGGTAAAATACTTTTAAAATCCAGCGGTGGTTGAGTGAGTAATGCAGTAAAATTGGCTAAAATGGTGATGGGCTCTTTGGAAGTCTCATTTACGCCGATTTTTTGCATAAGAGGTCCTGCAATGTATTCGTCTGCTTTTTCGAGACTTTCTATTAAGTTTGTAAATGTTTCTTCATCCATTTGAGGAACGAGATAAAGTTCTCGGTCTTTGGCCTCTTTTAAGAATTGTGCCAAAATTCGAAGTCCCTCAATAATGCGTGGGGCATCCTCCAAGATAGTTTTGATATTGCCCTCATATTCTTTTCTTAAAGTAAGAAATTGTGGAAATGCCTTAATAATTTTGACCTCGTCTTCCAAGGTCAGTTTTTTAGGATCCTTTAATTTTTTTTCTGCTTTGAAAGCTTTATCGAGGAGCTGAGCATCATTGAGGTTATAAGCAGAAGCGAACTTTAAAAGAGCTTGAGCTGCTTTTAAGGCGGAGTGATAAGCATGAACTTCCCCTAGGTCGAAAAGCACCGAGCTTTTGGGACTCCAAGCATTTTGCCAATGTTGATAGCTAAAAGCAATTTCAAAATTGGCAGATGATTCGACGAATTCTATTTTTTTCTCAGCTTCTGTCAAAACTGGGAGCAGTTGTTTCACTATAAAATCTTGTGAATCAGATACAAGTTCAAAAATTAAATCCTTCTTCATCTCACCTAGAATGTAGTACTTCAAGCGATTGATAACGTTTTGATTGCTGATGTTATTTTTATCCTGAATATTTTGAAAATACTCTTCAGGGTCGATTTCAAATATTTTATGAAACCTATAAATAGCACCGCGTAGGGCATGAACCGGTTCAAGGACTGATAAAAAGAAGTTGGAATTTATATTTTTGGAATCATATTCGTACGATTTTTGAAAAACTTTAAGAGCATGATGCGCACCCATGGGTTCTTCAAGAAGAAATTGCCCAATTTTTGCAAGTTCACTGGCTTTGCTTTCAGAGGAGAGGGAATTGTTTTGTATGATTTTCATAATGTCTTTACTAAGCACCATTGCAAACTTCTGTCCTTCAACGCCATGATAAGGGTTATCAGGTCTTGAAATAGCCCTAAAAATGAATGCTGATAGGACAATCGTTATGAGTGAACATAAAATAATAAATCTTTTTTTCATGAATTATTGCTCCTTAGATATTTCGGCTTATCGTGACAGCCTCTTGGCATGAGCTTGCACAAGCTATGCCAAGAGAAATCTCTTTGCAAGGGCACACCAAGAACATGTTAAGTGACAATTTTGGGCTGTTTTTAGGACAAAAAATGTCACTTGTCATGTACGATTCGAAGATTTAATCAAGAGATATTTCGTTCAAGAAAATAATGGAAAAAGAGAAATGATTCAAGGGCTCATAGTATTTTTTATACCCCAAGGTCCTTATGATCATAATGGTGTGAGGCATTTAGTCTTCGGTCTGCTTGATGCCCGTGCCGATGAGAAGGCCTACCACAGGGCGGCACGTTTGTTAGACAGTCTCATAGGTAGAGGCAATAGACTTATTGGCGATGATGCCAAGAGTCTTGCATTCATCAATCATCTATCTTCCATTTATATGGAAACTAATGATTCTTACATTGTTGAAGATGTGGCAAATTTGCTGAGCGCCTATCCTGAAGAAAGAGAAATCATTGCAGCCCAACTTATGAACTCATTTTTATCTGTTTCAGATATCGCTGTATTTCAAAAAAGAGAGAGAAGATTAGAAAAGCTTGGAAATGAACATAAGGAAAAGGTAATCACATTTTTAAATAAATTGTATAAAGATAGTGAGAATCTATCATTACCTCAAAAAAAAATTTTCAATCTAGAATTCATTTATCTTGGATGTGAGCTAGAGAATGCAAATTTAGATTTTGTGACTGAAAATTATTTAAAATTAAATGTGGATTCTGAAAGAATTGATTTTATTGATTCTTTTGTCATGCTTACTAACCCAAATATGAAACGACTTCTTAAGAATTTTAAAGAGAAGTTAACTTCAGGGGGTGATTTAGAAAAACTTAATATTGCTTTTGCTTTGAATCAATTGGGCGGCATGCTGATGACGCAAGAAAGTATTTTATCTCGTGAGGGAGATGATACAAACCAAGAACATAGGCTTTCTCCATGGGACGAAAATCCGAATGTATTAATAGAAGACTTAAGAAAGATTTTTGATGAAACATCAGGAGAGAATCTCAAAAAAGAATCAGCGCTTGCTCTAGGAGTTCTCTTAAGAAGCATAGATGATGCTCTTAGAGCCTACCTTGAGAATATCAGGAATGAAGATACAAATTCTTTTTATGGCCAGCGTGCACAAATGATTTTAGATTCACTTCAGAAGTAGAAAAATAGTACAATTTAACAACCCAAAACTTGGAAGCCGCTTGCTTTTGCGGCTTTACCTAGTTGGTCATCATGTGTGAGAAACACAAGAGGCTGTTTTTTGATTTCTAGCCAGACAAGAGCCGATGTTAAATGAATAGCATCAAGTGTTCCCAGTGGAAGGCCAAAACTTGCGGCAGCTCGGTCTAATATCAGATCGTTCAAATCAATAAGTTCAATGGAATCTAAACCAATATAAAATTGTTCAACTGCTAGAATGTATTCATCTTCATCCAAATAAGCAGAAACACGTAATCGATCTAAAGTTCGAAGACATTCAGTTTTAAGAATTTTACTGGCTATCGGTTTTTCAATCTTACTAAACTCGTATAGGGCTCCTTTTTGGTT
>JACOXK010000023.1 GCA_016182335.1 Deltaproteobacteria bacterium
GCAAAGAAACCGATCCATAACCAGCTTCCAAGTTCAGCTCCAGCTGATAAGGTCGTTGCACCCACATAATCAACAAAGTGCGCTAATACATAGGCCATCACTAAGGTTCCAATAAACGCAATAACATAGGTTTTAGCCATTCCTTTTTTCTTGGCCGCGTCCATGTCTTTCATGCTCATACCAGATAATTTAATCCACGCCTTTCCAAATAAGGGCCCATACCACAGAAATCCGATTCCCATAGAAACGATTGCAGCCACAATAACAGCTACATAATTAATGATTGCCTCTGGCATAAAATCACCTCTTAGAAAGGCCATTTTCTCTTTTTATCTATATAAATCTTAGGTTTAATAGCTATAACCAATACTTATAAAAGAAGTGACGTTTTACCATAGGGATGATTGCTCCCTTAAAGCATATTTTGTGGTTTGTTTTAACTGGATCTAAGGGTGGGTTTACGAGGACTAAGATCTTAACATCCGTAAAGAAACAGCCTAAAAATACAAACCAGCTCGCTAAAGACCTCCATCTAGATTATAAAACCATCCAGCACCATATAAGAGTTCTGGAAGAAAACAGCTTAATCACCTCAGTAAGAAAAGGCTCCTATGGAACGATGTATTTTCTCTCAGAAGAATTAGAACAAAACATCATGCTTTTAGACGAGATTACTAACCAATATGGTAAAGAATTGGAATGAATGTGGGAATAACTATATAAACAAACTAGGAAGGTGATAAATCATGGCAATAGTAATGAATCTATCAATGTGGCTAACCGGAATAAATACGGTTTTAGTTTTAGCATTGATATATGTGTACATAACAAATTTAAAAAAAATAAAGTCAATATTCACGCTAGGATTATTGATCTTCGCGATCTTATTCCTGATTCAGAATGTGGTTTCTTTTTACTATTTTATCACCATGATGCCGTACTATGTTCCCGAAGTAGAAACCCACGTCTTTATGTTTACCGCTGTACAAACGATCGCATTTAGTGTCCTAAATTGGATAACGTGGAGGTAACCTAAATGAAAAAAATGTTTTTGATTGCATCGGTAATTGTCCTGCTGCTCATCGCAGCCTGTACGACCCAAAACACAGGAATAACAGATAACTCAATGAGGGAACAAGATAATAGGGAAAAAGACACAATGGAAAATAAAGAAGTAATGAATGACAAAACAGATAGTATACAAAAAGAAGACGGTATGATGGACGATACCATGATGAGCAAGGGCAATAGGTTGGCCGGAACGACAACTCCTTATTTAGAATTCAATCAAGAAGATTATGAAAAAGCGCTTACATATTTTAAGAAGGCTGAAGCAGCTGTTTCAGATGATTTGCTTAAAATCCTTGTTTGTTACAATATGGGGAACACTTTGGAAGCTTTACATCAGTATGAAGCCGCTTTGAAATATTATGAAAAACTTTTGTCTTATGATATGGAATTTGTTTCCCAGGAGGCGCATTTAGGGCTTGCGCGGTGTTACGAGGCCATGCAGCAACTGGATAAGGCGAAAGCTACTTATGAAAACTTTGCCAAGAAGTATCCAAACTCACCTCTCCTCAAAAGTGAAATTGATAATCAGTTGTTTTTATTAGAGCAGTTTGGGCAGGAGTACAAAAAGTATTTCTCAAAGGACAAGAAATGAATATTGTATTGTCATTGCGAAGAGCCATGCGACGAAGCAATCTTATCAGATTGCCACGGATTTCTTATCGAAACCCTCGCGATGACAAACACAGCTTCCTGATTGCTGTATTGTCGTTTTGTGTCGTTATCTTGAATGCTTGTTCTTCGGTACAGAAAGTTTCTCAAAAAGATATCAGCGTCCCTTCAGTTGATTGGACAAAAACCTTACACTTTAAAGAGATTCGCCTCTGGCCAAAAGAGTTTGCAGTGCCTAGTCCCTTTGGAAATTATGTTTTTCAGGGAAGTCATTTTGGTTTTTTGAGGGCTTTGAACGATCGAGGTAAAAGTTTATGGCAGTTTGATGTGCCAGAGGGATTTACATCCAGTTCTCTTTTAGTTGGGGAACGAGTTTTTGTTGGGGCTTTGTCGGGTGATTTTTATTGTTTAGAGGCGTCAACTGGAAAAGTCGTATGGAAATATCCTACTCAATTTCCGATCCACTCCAAGCCAGTTTATGCAGAAGGTAAAGTCTTTTTTTTAACAGGGGATGATAATCTTGTAGCCCTGAATGCCTCATCAGGTAAATGGCTATGGAATTATAAAAGAGAGCGTTCTGCGGATGCTGTTACTATTTTTGGAAGCTCTTCACCGGCTCTTTTTGGGAATAAAATATTTGTTGGGTTCTCTGATGGCTCAGCTGTGGCTTTATCAGCTTCCAATGGGAGCTTAAGATGGGGACAGAAGATTTCTCATGGAACGCGTTTTGTGGATGTTGATTCGACACCGTATGTTGATAATAATCGAGCTATTTTTCTAAGCTACGAGGGGGCAGTGTATTCCCTTAATTCTGAGACCGGGCAAGTTCAGTGGTCCAATACGACATCTGGAGGTGTGGGTTTTGTGGTAGACGATGGATTTATTTATGTTGCTAATCTTTTGAGTGAGGTTGTTGCTTACGATGTGAATAAGGGTGCTTTGAAATGGACGGCAAAACTTGAAAAATCTGGAAGTCTTACTTCTCCTGTGATATGGAAAGATGCTCTTTTAGTTGGGGATTCCAATATGGGTGTTTGGGCTTTGGATAAGAAGAATGGATCTATTCTTTGGAAGTATAAGACAAAGAAGGGCGTTTCTGCAGTACCTGCTGTATTGGGAGATAAAGCCTATGTGTATTCGAACATTTCTAAGCTTTACGCTTTAGAATGGAGAAAAGAAAAATGAGTACTTCCACCAATAAGATAAGTATTCACATCGTTGGGACTGGAACAATTGGAGAGCCTCTCATTGGTTTGTTTGCACATAAAAGCAAAGATCTTGGGCTGGATGAAGTCACGTTTCATAAAAGAACTCCAACCCCTATAAACCGTCCTAAAATATTACATCTGTTGTGATTGATTGTACGCCAAGTGGTGTAGGGCAGCAGAATAAAAATGTTTTCTACAATAAATATAAGAGTAACACTTTAGGATTTATTGCGCAGGGTTCTGAGTTTGGTTTTGGTAAAATGTATGCCGTTGGCATCAACGAAGAAGCCATAGACCCAGCCAAGGACCAGTTTATTCAAGTTGTGAGCTGCAATACTCACAGCTTGGCCATTCTTCTAAAGACCATTGGCTCTGATGCCCAGGGTGTTCTTAATAACATCGAAGAGTCAAAATTTATCCTTATGCGCAGAGCTAACGACGTAAGCCAGGCTGAAGATTTCATTCCTGCTCCTCAATTGGGAAAACACGATGATAAACAATTTGGGACGCATCACGCACGAGATGTGTACCATCTTTATAAAACACTTGGAGTTGAGCTCAACACTTTCTCTTCAGCAATGAAACTTCCTACTCAATACATGCACTCTCTATGGTTTAATATGAAACTTAAAGACAAGACATCACTTGAAGAGATCAAAAACCGTTTTATTGAGAATAAATACGTTGCTATTACCGGAAGGCGTTTTTCAAACGAGGTTTTTTCGTTTGGACGAGATCATGGTTATTTTGGAAGGCTTTTGAACCAAGTTGTTATTTCAATGCCAACAGTTGAGGTTATTTATGGAGGCCATGAAGTCGTTGGATTTGGTTTAACGCCTCAAGATGGTAACTCTCTTTTAAGCACGGTAGCTGCTACACTTAGATTCCTCTATCCAACAGAGTGGTGGGAAAAACTTTCTTATTTTGATCGCTTTATTTTTAAAGAAGTATAGATTGCCACGGGTCATTATGTGACTCTCGCAATGACGGTCAGTCCTTTCCAGAAAACGTAAATTCCATCCATCATTTCGTTGCCGTATTTAAGAAACTGATCTTCATCAATTTCATTCTCAAAATAATATTCTTCAAGCTCTTCTTGTGTGTGCGCCGCATGCTGGTCTTCGATACGATCATGCCATGTGAAGAAAGAAATGGGAAAATCCATTTTAGATTTCACTCTGAATTGTTGTAGTCCCCCGATGAGTTCCTTCCAAAAACCAGCAGCTGCCCAATTTTCTACAGCATAACTTGCGGCCATACAGGTGGCATAATCTTCACTGCCATAAAGGCGGGCAAGCTCGTCACAAAAATGGAGAGTTTCTTTCGTCCCATGACGGCGCTTTCCAATTTCATGAAAAGAAAGTCCAAACTTTTGCGCTATGTTATAGAGCCACTCAAAGTGGGCCGCCGCAAAGCGAAATTTTCCACCTTCAACTGTGCCATGTGTCGAAACAAGCTGTGGGTCTACTTCATCGTTCTGCGTTTTGTCCGTCATAGCAAGCTCTACTTCGCCTTTTGACTCCGCAGAGCGCGGCAATCTAGCATTAAATATAACTCCAATTTCGTTAGCTAAAATTTCTTTGGATTCACGCATCCCTTCTAATGTCGTTGCATTGATCATTTTTTTTAATTGGGCAATGAGAAATAGATTTGAAAAAACAGAAAACTGTACAAGAAATGCTTTGACCTGTTCGTAAGAAGCCTCTCCTTTTTCAAACCATTTTGTAAAAGGATTATCTGTAATAACCTTATGTTTTAAAAGCTCTTCATTAATTCTGTTTTGAAACTTTAAAAATTGCCGTGCACGATCAATTGTATAACAGTGTTTCTTTTGTTGAACGGCTTTAAGCGTGGGAAGAGTTAAACCTAAAATGTTATGAGAAGTTGCAAAATGTTTAAACTCTTTGCGTAAAATATCCATCAATCGGCCTCCACTTTCAAAAAAGTATACAAGTGCACTGTAAGTGTAAAGAATTTTATGTTGAATTTGATCTTCGTTCTGCCCTTGCCGAGGCATTCATATTTTTGTTATGAGTTATAAGTTGTCAACTGTCATTGCGAGCCGAACTAAGTGAGGCGTGGCAATCTAATATTGGATTTGCAGTTTACCCTGAGCTACTTGCGAAGGGCCTTTTCGGCTCAGAATGATATAGGGGAGGGTGTGATGTCACAAGACTTAGGTATTCGAGGTTATGATTTTGTTGAGTTCTATGTTGGTTCTGCAAAAATGGTGGCTTATTGGTATGCAAAAGCCTTTGGATTTCAAATCAAGGGTTACATTGGTCCAGAAACTGGAGAAAGACAAAAAACATCTTACCTTCTTCAAAATAATAATATTAAAATACTTCTGACCTCTCCTCTTCAACCTTCTTGTGCAGACGTTACTGATTTTTTAAAGCAGCATGGAGATGGAGTGAGACGCTGGGCCATGGATGTCGAAAGTGTTGAAGATATTTACTATTATGCCCTCAGAAACGGGGCGATTCCTATCTGCTCTCCACACCGGATCGAAGATAAAAAGGGCTATGTTGATCAGGCATCCATCCGTATTTACGATGATGTAGATCTTGTCTTTCGAAATTCAGACTACTTTGAGGGACTATTTCATCCGCAGTTTGACCATCCCATTCAGAATTATGAAATGAATACACAAGCTACAGGTCTTATGCAGGTTGATCATATTGTCGGAAATGTTCGAGTTAACGAAATGAATCGATGGGCACAGTATTTTGAACAGACTCTCAATTTTGAAACATTTTTGTATTTTGGACCTGGGGACATATCCACTCAATATTCAGCTTTGCTTTCTAAGGTTGTGCGTAGTCGAGATCAGAAAATAAAGTTACCTATTAATGAGCCTTATCCGGGCTTAAAAAAATCTCAGATCGAAGAATTTATACAGGAATATCATGGGTCCGGAATCCAGCACATTGCTTTGGCCTCAAATAATATTATTTCTTCTATTAGAGCACTAAGAGCCAATGGCGTAGAATTTCTTTCCGTCCCAGATACCTATTATGAAAACTTGCGAAAGAGGGATATTGATATTGAAGAAAATATTGCTGATCTTCAAGACTTAGGAATTTTATGTGATATAGAGGGTGAAGGTTATCTATTACAGCTTTTTACAAAACCGATTGGTGACAGGCCAACTTTTTTCTTTGAAGTCATTCAAAGATGTGGTGGAAGTCAGGGTTTTGGACACGGAAATTTTCAGGCTCTTTTTGAGGCGATTGAGAGGGATCAGGGGCGAAGAGGGAA
>JACOXK010000139.1 GCA_016182335.1 Deltaproteobacteria bacterium
GAAGTAGATATAAGATTAAAAAATTAGGCTTTTTAAATCCTTCTGTGCATTACAGTAGATGAGCTTTTCTCTCTATTAAATAAAAATATCTGGCTTCGCCAGATATTTAGTGAAAACTTTGTCGCCTTACGGACAGCCAAAGTTTTCTAATTTAACAAATAATTATCAAAATCAAACTGCAAATATTGTTGTAATAGGGTTTCATCTAATCTGTTTGCTTAATGAATTATATCTTGTGAAAACAGAGACAAATTCTTTGTAATGTTTTGGTCTAATAATTTTATTTTCTATCATAAATTTGTTCATGTTTGTGGAAAAATTTTTCGAACAGTAACTGCCTCTGTTTTAAGATTGCAACGCCCCTTCAGAGCTCGCAACGACGCTACATTGTGGATGAAGCTCTTGATAATTTTTTTGCCGTGTTTTGTCAATATAGACTCAGGATGGAATTGCACACTCTCTATAGGCAAGGACACATGTCGCATGGCCATCACACAACCATCAGAAGCTCTCGCCGATATTTCAAGAGTTGAAGGTAAAGAATCTTCTTGAATACACAAGGAGTGATATCGCATAACTTCAATTGGAGTTTCAATGCCTTGAAAAATGCCTTTTTGATCGTGTTCAATCCAGGATGTTTTGCCATGCATCACGCTGGGAGCATGATCGACTTTTCCCCCAAAAAGTATCCCCACAACTTGATGACCAAGACAAACTCCAAAAATTGGAATCTTTTCATGAAATTCTCTCAAAATGCCCAGTAGATTTCCGCTCGCTTGCGGCCTTCCAGGGCCAGGAGAAATCACAAGACACTTTGGATTTAATTTTCTTACGTCTGCAACGTCAGTTTCATCATTTTTTTTGACCACTACTGAACCTGAATAAAATTCGGACAAATAATGATGAAGATTATGAGTAAATGAATCGTAATTGTCGATAAGCAGAATCATGGCACATCAGACCGAAAGCCAGGAAGTAGATTATAATCGGCCATTGTACCTTGTTCTTGATATTCAATAATCGACACCTCTTTGTTCACTCCAAAAATCAAGGTCATCCCAGCTTGAAAAAGTAAATCCTGGTCTACAGATTTCACAAAATCAAATTGAAAACTCCAACATTTAGAAAGTGGAAGGAGCTTAAAACCAGCTTTGTGTTCTAAAAATCGGTCGTTTACAAAGGAATATTTAGTTGATCCGAACAATTTCAGCCATTTGATAAAACCTAATTGAATACTTCCCTGAATATCTTCGGCAGCCTCTCGCTTAAAATTATAATTGAGTCCGTAAGTATTACTCCATGGATCAGAATACTGAAATTGAGACGTCACACTTTTCATGAACCAATCATTAGTATCAGCTTGCCCTTCAATAAGAGTCTTAAAACCTCCGTATGTAGCCTCAAGTTTTCCCACAAGACTTTCAAAAGGCTTTGGTTCATTGTCCATTATTTTTTGAATATTAAGAGTTTGAAATAATCTTAACTCCACCACTTCAGAAAAAATAAAATCTTGCACAGCCCTCTGTCTTTCCTGTCCCACTATCATTTCTTTTAAGGTCTTTTTTAAATCACTTTTTTCTGGTTCCGCTTTCGTCCTTTGTTTCAAATGAATCCAATTTGTCAGATACCATGTCACTTCATTGCGCCTGGTCTGCACATCAACACCATCAAATTGAGGAAGATCCACCTGATCAAATTCAGGAATAAACATGTACTCCAAACGCGGCTCAAAAAGATGCCTCACAGCGACAATGTCACTCTCAGGAGATTTTTCAAATACCTTTTGGATATTTGTCAAAAAGTTAATCTTCCCTCGAAACAAATTTCTACCATCCCATCTTCGGTCTGTAGACTTATTATAAAGGGTCTCTCGAATACCCGCCTCCGGGACTAATTCAAAAATTCCAAAAGAAACAGGCATATTCACACGCGGAAAAAAATCAAAACGATAGGCTTTCAAAAGCGTATCGTCTGCAACTTGATAGACACCATCATTATTGTCATCGACAAAATTGTCATTCCCTAAATTTTGAAAATTGACGAAGGAACTTTCAAAGTCAAAAAATAATGGAATAGTTGAATGTAAACTAAACGGATGAGTCGAAAACGCGACTTCTGGAAACTTATGCACTACCTGATCATTTTTTCCTTCAGGATTTACAGTTAATAAATCTTCGTAGTGAACGATTTCAGCACTCAAGTTAGTGTGTGTTGTATGCCAATCTGCAAGAAAATTAGACTCAATAGTGCCTTCACTAGCGAATGGAGCCTCTTTAGGAAAATCCTGAACATATTCATCATCTGAAACCCACACACTACGAATCCGATGATATAAGTGTTGGTTCATATCCCACGAATGGCGAAAGAGAAATGCCATTCGATCTTCATGAAGAGTTTTTTCAAATTTTTTATCATCTAAAAAATAGGCGTTGGCATGACCGCTATAATTTTCAAAGGGGATGAAACGATACTCAAGCCCTAACTTATGGCCGCGCTTTTCATAAAAGTGATACCCTAGGGTTGCATCCTGATGCTCTGAAAAGGCCCAAAAAAACTGGTTAAGAAGTGCGATACCGTGATCTTCTCCAAAAGAAAGCTGCGGAAATAAAATACCTGTTTGCCTCTTTTGTTTGATAGGAAGCATAATCAATGGCAACCAAAAGACGGGAACTCTTTTGATAAAGAAAACGGCATTATAAATTTTTCCATACTCCTCAAGAGTTGCAGTAGTATGGGAGCCCCAGATTTTCCAATCAGGAGCTTGCCCCTCACAATGGTCGCAAGAAGTCCAGTATCCATTATTAAGTTCATAAGTTCTAGGACCCGTTTTTTCGATATCCTTGGCTGAAATAATACTTTGCCCACTTAAGATACGACCATTCTTAACCAAGGCAAGCTGCGTTTTATAATTGTAAACTATTTTATCCGCTTCAACACGGCTTCCATCGTTGAAAGCAAGTACGACATGCCCTTCCACAACCGCCTGTTCTTTGGTTAAATCAACAGTAGCACTATCAGCCGAAACTCTATCCTTACCATAACCAAAAACAACATGGCCTTTGAGAAAAATCATTTTCTTTTCGAGATTATAAGTCCAATCATCTGCATTATATTGAATTTTGGAGTCTTGTTTAAGACTTTTGAAAAAAGGTTGCGCACCATAAGATGAACTCATGATGAAGAGAGAGAAAATGAATGAAAACAAATATTCTAAAAAATACTTTTGCACTGAAGGCTTTTCCTCTGCACTTCACTAATAGTGTGAAAAGAACCAGTGACACAGAGAATATCATGATGTTTCAAGTTCTTGCAAAAAAAATCAAACCCTTCTTTTAAATTTACAAACCTTGAATAATGAGATGGAAGACTTTCAACACTCCAAGATCTAGTATCTTCATAGCATGCAACCCCTATGTGCGAAGATAATCCTTCACACATTTTAAGCATTGACCCCCAATCTTTATCAGCAGATATCCCTAAAAGAAAATACAGTTTTCCCCATGAAAAAAACTTTTTCAAAGAATCTACAAGTTCTAAAATACCTCCTGGATTATGCGCCACATCAAAAATAATCAGAGGATTCTCTTGCATCATTTGAAATCGGGCAGGCCAGAAAAAATCTTTGATGCTTTTTTGAATGAGTTTTTCCTCAAATTGGTAGTGGTCCCACAATACTTCTAAAACAGCCAAAACACAGGAAAAATTCTGGGGTTGATAAGTATTCCACAAACTTAAATCTTGAAACTCAAAATTGCGAGTTATTCCATTGTAGAAAAGATCATTTTTTTTAGGATAGCGATGAAAACTCATTTCATAAGAAAAATCTTCACAAAGCCTGTAGAAGGCAGAATTTTCGGCTTTAGATTTTTCTTCCAAAATCTTAACAATGTTTTCTTGTGTCACAGAAGTTACGACGGGCACTTGTTTTTTAATAATACCCGCCTTCTCAAAGGCTATGTTCTCTAAGGTATCACCTAAATGCTGCTTGTGATCCATGCTTATCGAAGTAATAACACTCACAAGCGGAGTTATCACGTTTGTGGCATCAAGACGCCCTCCTAGACCCGTTTCTATTATAGCAATGTCAACTTTCTCTTCATAAAAAAACAAGAAGCCACACAGCGTAAGAACCTCAAAATAGCTCAACCCTTTAAAATAAGACTCATATCTTTCTACCAGTTTTTTAATTTTTTCCTCTGAGATAGGCTCACCTTGCAAGCGAATTCTCTCTCGAACTGTAAGAATATGGGGTGATGTATAAGTTCCTACTTTATGTCCGTGATGACCAAAAATATTTGTCAAAAGTGCACACACACTCCCCTTACCATTCGTACCGGCAACATGAATACATGGTATTTTCTGATGGACATTATCTACTAATTGAAGAACTCGCTGAATGTCTCTAAGTGAATAAGGATCTTTTCGATGTGAGAAGGAAGAGAAGTACTGATCGGCCCAACTCAATTCTATAGAGTTCATACTGCAGTCAATAATCCTAATAATTTTGAAATTTTGTTTTTAAGGTCAAGTCTATCCACAATCATGTCAATCATACCGTGCTCCAAAAGAAACTCAGCTCTTTGAAACCCGGTCGGCAAAGTTTGTTTGATCGTTTGTTCTATGACTCGCGGGCCCGCAAACCCGATGAGTGTCTCGGGCTCAGCAATAATAATATCACCGCACATAGCAAAACTAGCAGCAACACCACCCGTTGTTGGGTCAGTCAGCACAGAAATATAGGGCTTATGGATGGATCGAAACCTGTCTAATGCTGCTAAAGTTTTAGCCATTTGCATCAGAGAGTAAACACCCTCTTGCATACGAGCTCCACCAGAGGATGAAATCAAAACAACTGGAATTTTTTCGCAGATAGCTTTTTCAAAAAGCCTTGCAATCTTCTCGCCTACAACAATTCCCATACTGCCACCCATGAAAGAAAAATCAAAAATGCCCAAGGCAGTTTTAACAGAACCTATCTTCCCAATTCCGGTGATAATAGCTTCACTTCGTCCCGTTTTTTTTACAGAAAGTTTAAGTCTTTCTTCGTAGGGTCGTTCATCGACAAAAGAAAGTGGGTTTGGGCTCGTTAAATGTGGATCTAATTCTTCAAAACAAGCTACATCCACAAACATCGAAAGCCTCTGGGAAGCGTTCATTCTAAAGTGAAAATGGCAGTGAGGACATAGGTGGAGATGATCCTCGAAATCCTCTCGATAAATCATTTCGTGACAACGGGAGCATGAAAGCCACAGCCCTTCTGGGACATGGGACTTTTGAGCTTTTCCTTTAATTCTTGGAAGCTTAGCCTCCTTAAACCACGACATAGACTTATTTTGCACACCCGTCTCTCATTTACAAGAGAGGACCCAGCGCTGAATCAATACTGTCATTGCGAGGGATGCGACGGCATCCCGTGGCAATCTAAATATCGATCCCTCGTCCGTCTTCGTTCCACTACGACGAGACTCGGGATGACAAAAGAATCCCTTAAAGAAATAACCTTGCGGGCGTACACTTTTGAGCTATACACTTTTGTTAAATATTGGAGGAAGAGATCATGAAAAAAATCAATATCTTTTTATTGTTCAGTCTGAGTTTATTTTTATTTAATTTTTCTCGTGCGGATAATCCAGAGCCAACCCATGTTCCCACAGAAAAACAAGTTCAAGCATCGCCGCTGAGTCAAACAATGGTTTTAGATGCTCAAAGAAATATTTACTTTATCGATAATAATAACCTTTTATTTAAAAGCGCTTTTAATATAATAGGTTCGCAGCGACGGGTGTCTTCCATCAATATTGCAAATCCAAAGCAGTTACTCACTTTTATGGGCCAGACACATTGCCAGAGTACTGTCTTAACTGAAAATGGAGAGCTTTATCTCCTTTTGAATAAAGATACAGATGTGTACTACAGAGATTTTATTCATATTGCTGACAACATAAGATTAGCATTTCACTTTAACTCAAAACTATGGGCGCTCAACAACCATGATGAAATTCTTATTTACAGAGGCACTCCAGGTAGAGTGAGACAGCAAGCTTTTTCTGGCGATAAATTTTCGTTGTCCACTCCAGAAATCAGAGAAGCTTCTTTCTTCTCAACGGGTATCAACAACGTTTTTGCTGCCGTTCCATTGATGAGCACGGATGGTAAGCCAGACGCACGTCTTTTTTTTAGGGATGGAACCCAGAAGCTTATAAGCAGCTATGCAGTTAAATGGGATGAATATTTATCTTTGCGAGAAGCAGACTTCAAAGCACTCAATGATATCTTCAAATTTGATGTGGATGTAAGTAATCTCTACATATGGTGCTCCTATAAGGATAAGGGCAGCACAACCTACAGTAAATATAAAGTCAGCCATGTTTGGATCTCAAAGGAGGTCGGTAGTAACGTTACAATCCAATATGAGCTCGATAAGTATGTTTTTAACAATTCACCACAATATGTTGTGCCTGTTTCTGACATCAAGAATTTTATTCAGTTTTTTAATGACGAAGAGGATTTGACCCGTGAAAGTCTGTACTTGTTTCTTGAATCTATTGTAAAGCCTCTTTCGAATGGAGACTGGAAGATTAAATTAATAACTGTCACTGGAAGCGCACCTGATACAGTAGGGTCATTTGATGGCTTTTAGATAATGATAGAATTCACTCTCGGATGTTGCTTTACAGGAGAACTTTACTTTTTATAGATTAAAAACGAGACAATAAATATTCACCCAGTTGCTGAATTGGCACACGATAAGTCGTTCGATCCAGCGGCATAAAATTGCCACCAACAGTCACAACAATTTTTTGATGAGGGGGTTTGAAAATTTTACAAGCTTCATGATCAAGTATAAATGTTTTAGCACCATGGATTCCCATCTTTGCTTCTATGAATAAAAATGATTCTTGATATTGTAAAATAAAATCTATCTCATGCTGTTCTTTTGTTCTCCATGTAAAAATCTTCCATTCTTTTAAAAAATTATCTCTAGTTTTAATGATCTCTGAGAAAACGAGTGTTTCGAAAAGACTTCCCGCCTGCGCAGAATTCCACAAGGTATTTTCGTCTGAATGACTCTGAAGTCTGGCACATAAGCCTGTGTCATAGAAAAATAGTTTTTTCATTTTAATTGCACGTTTACTTAAATTAGAAAAATATGGAGGGACAAGATCAAGAATGTGGTTTCTTTGAAGAATATGTATCCAATTATGCACCGTCTTTTGATCAACCCCTGCAGCTGCAGAAAGATCACTCATATTCAGAAAGTGCCCACTACGTGCAGCCAGAAGGTGGAGAAGTGTTTGAAATTCACCTAATTTTTCTACACCAGAAGATTGAGCAATATCTTTCTCAATAAAGCTTACAATATAATCATTTAAATAGCGCGTTGGAGTGAGGTTTTCCCTTGTATAGAGTTCTGGAAAGCCCCCATATAGGAGAATTTTTTTAAGTTGTATTTGGGGAAATTGATGTAGTATTTCATTTACAGAAAGCCCATGAAGGGTGAAAATATGACATCTCCCCGCTAGCGATTCTTTAACATTTTTATCCAGTAAAAGACGATTTGAACCAGTCAAATAATAAATCGGTTTTGATTTTGTTGTGTGATTTTTTTTGAGTGCTTCTTTTCGAAGATGATCAATTCTCAATTTGATTTCAGGAAAAAGATTTGAAGCATATTGTGCTTCATCAATAAGGCATGGTAATGATAGCCCATCAAGAATAAAAGCAGGATCAGCCTGTGCTTTTTGTCGGACTGATAAATCATCAAGTAGAATGCTCGACCCAAGCTCTAACTGCTCAAGTAAAGTCGTTTTGCCCACTTGACGTGGGCCCCATAATAACACAGCCTCTAAAGCTGTTGCGTTTCGAAGAGTCTCTAAAAAGTCTCTTTTTACATACACTTGGCTATTTTGGATTATAAGTCCGAATTAGTCAATAAAAATCGAAATCTATTAATGACTCCACACACTTTTTCTCAAGATGCTTATAAAGCTTAATACCGTATGTTGTAATATATTAACTAAAATGTTAATATATTACAATAGATATGGAAGCCATCCAGAAATACGCGCAAGATAAAAAAATCAGTGAAAATGAAGCAACGCAGGTATTCCTCCAAGTTCTTGTCTTAAAACATGTTTCTCTAGAACAAACACGTTTTATGGGTGGCACAGCCCTTGTTATGGGCTACGGCAATCCACGTTTTTCAGAAGATATTGATTTAACCCACGTGTCTTCTCCATTTAGTCTTGCCGCTGGGCTTAAAAGTGGTGTTAAAGAGGCCTCAGAATGGCTTCATGCTGAAATCAAATTAAAGGAACCTAAAAAAAATATGCGCTCATGGGTAATCACCTACTCCTTCAACCCAGCACACATTGTTCGCCTACACATCGATACACAACCCTATAGGGCCTACACAACAAGACCTATTGTTATTGAATTTCCTTCTCTTACTAGTTTTGTATGCAATGCTCTTACATTAGAAGAAATTCTTGCAGAAAAAATTTTGGCTCTTGCATTTAGAAAATATTTAGGCGGGCGAGATCTTTTTGATCTTTGGTTTCATTGGTTGAGAAAATCAGATTGGTTCACCCAAGAGTCTGAAATCTACCCTCTTGTAGAGTTAAAACTCAAAGAAAGAAAACTTGATAAGAAAGTATTTAATCAAAATATCAAAACTCGTTTGCTGACAAAGCCCATTTTAAATCGGGCGCGCTTAGAATGGAATCGATATTTACCCACTGAGTTTCAAAAAGAAAGTGTTTTTAGAGATATTACAGATTCAAATAAAAAATTGTTAAGCTTATTAAATAAATGAGCCAGCTTGATCTTATTAAAATTCTCAATGTTCTCTCTAGTGAACACAAAAAAAAAGTTTTTACACTTAGAGATATTGCCTCGCTATTGCATTTATCGCGCCCAGCAGCAGCCATGCAACTTTTAAGAGCTCAAAAAAAAGGTCTTGTTTTTCGAGTTAAACAAATCTGGATTAACATGCTTAACCCTCCTGATTTGTTAGAAGTTGCCTTGGCCTTAGTTTCACCTTCTTATCTTTCATTAGAAAGTGCTTTATTTTATCATCAATTCATATCACAATCTCCTAAAGGCGGGATTTCACTGGTAACACCGGGGCGCCCCTATAAAATTGTGTGCCCACTGGGAATGATTCAATATTTTCACATCCAAAAGAAACTTTTTTTTGGATTTGATCTTATGCGTAGAGCCTACCCGGAAAAAGCACTTCTTGATCTTATTTATTTTAGAGGTCTAAAAAATAGGACACACATTTTTTTTGAAGAAATTTATATGGATAGAATCAATAAAAAGAAACTTTTTTCTTTTGCAAAACATTATCCGTCTTGGGTGTTGGATTTTCTCAAAAAAATAATTTGATTCCTTTGTTTCCTGAGTATTTGTTACCTATGTATCAGGTATGTACCCAACTATGCCGGGAAGGAGAGTCGAACTGCGGAGCCGTTACTGATCTTAGTGAAAACGCGAGCGTGCGCAGCGTTTGAACTTAGATCAGTAGGCGCAGGTTCTTTTCTTATCGAAAGCAAGTCCTTTTGGGATGAAGCTTGAGATTGAAAAGAAGGCTTCATGTATATCTAAATCACGGAGAAAGATAATTTTCAGTGACACCGTGTGCCGGGAAGGAGAGTCGAACTCCTACGGGTTACCCCACCAGATCCTAAGTCTGGCGCGTCTGCCAATTCCGCCATCCCGGCCCTCTCCTGTCCATGCAGGTAGCTGTACAATACACTTCTTAACATCCTCCACAATAAGATAAAAGCAAGGAATAATCAAAAGTGTCAAAAAAGTTGAAAATATCAACCCCCAACTAATGGCAAGAGCAGCAGGTTTTAGAAAAGGATCATTGCCCCCAATACCATAGGCAATGGGCGCCAAACCGCCAACTGTCGTGACCGTTGTGAGAATCACCGCACGGAATCGTCTTCGTGCCCCTTCTACAACTGCCATAAATGCACGAGCTGTTTCTCGATGTCTTTGATTAATAAAATCTATAAGAACAATGGCATCATTCACTACCACCCCAATAAGACCAACAACTCCTAAAAGCGCCATAAATGAAAATGAATAGCCGTGCAAAAAGAAAGCAATGATGACACCTATCAACCCAAAAGGTATTGTCATCATAATAATAAAGGGTTGAAAAAAAGAATTAAAAACTGCAACAAGAATTACAAATATAAGCATAAAAGCAATGACGAAAGCGCGTTTTAGACTTGCGAGCGATTTTTCTGTATCTTCCTGTTCTCCCCCAAATTTTATTTTTATTCCTTTTTCATGAGGAATTTTTCTATCAAATTTATCACTCATTTTTTGATTAACCTTAGAAGAGCTTATCTTTTTCGTATCAATATTAGCTGTTATTGTTATCGCTCGATCACGATCTAAATGTCTAATTTCAAAAATTCCTTTTTCCTTTTTCAATTGTGCAACAGTTGATAAAGGGATAAGCCTACCCTGGTTATTTGGAATATGAATTTTGTTAAAATCCTCAAAATGAGTTCTATTTTTTTCTAACAATAGCACACGTACATTTATATCTTCATCGACTTTCTTAATAACGGTAGCAACATGTCCCTCAAAGGCGGTACGCACTGTGGAAGCTATATCAGCAATAGTTAACCCAAGACTTGCAGCAAGCTCTTCATCGACATCAACATGAAGCTCTTCTTTTCCCTCTACGTAATCAATTCTTACATCATAAACGCCATCAAGTTTTTTTAATTCATTTTCAATCTCCCTGGCCATTGCGTTCGATGTCGAAAAATCCTCCCATAAAACTTGAATGGCAACGGGCTTACCGATAGGAGGGCCTGGATTAACACGATCAAACGAAACTCTCTCAAAGCCCGCAATATTTCTGGATTTTCTGCGAAGCTCTTCAATAATTTCAAAAGAATCTCTTTTTCTTTTCTGTGCCGGTTTCAAATAAACAACGATTTGGCCAACATGACTTCCTCTCATTGAGAAGGGATCATTAGGATCGTTCTGCGTCATACCAACTTGGGCAATATAAGTATCAAGATCTTCTGATGGTAATTCAGACACAATATGTTCAAGAGGCCGCATCAGTTTCTCTGTTTTTTCTAAGGGAGTACCAACGGGGGCCTGGGCTCGAACGAAAAAAAACTCGATACCATCAGGAGGAAACAAATGAAACTGTTTCCACTTAAAGGCAGCACAAAGGAGAGCACCGAATAGAATGAGCGTACCACCTGTCAAAGCATATTTATGTTTTAAAGAAAAGCGAAGCATTTTCATGTATCGCAATAAAAGGCAGCGATACCATTTGGATTCTTTAAGAGCACTTTTTTGATGATCAGATTTTTTAATGGCTTTGAGCCAATCAGCACAGTGAGAAGGCAAAATAAAAAAACATTCAAGAAGTGAGGCCGTTAAACAAATAATAACAACTGCTGGAATTTGCCACACAAATTTTCCCATAATACCTTCCATAAATGCTAGGGGAAGAAATGCAGCGATCGTAGTTGTAACGGTTGCAAGAACAGGTTTAATAACTTGAGAAACCCCCACATAAGCAGCCTCGCGTGGAGCCATTCCATTTTCTAAATGATGATAAATATTTTCTGCAGCAACTATTGAATCATCAACAAGCATTCCAAGAACAATCACAAGGCCAAACATGGAAACAAGATTAATGGAAAGATCAAAATAATCGAATACGAGAGCTGAAATACCCAGAGCTACAGGTATTCCGAGCGCCGTAATGAAAGACATTCGAGGGCTTAAAAATAAAAGAAGACAGACGATAACAAGTAGCATTCCCACCCACGCGTTACTTGTAAGAATATTAAGCCTTCTTTGCACATAATAAGAAATATCATTGGCATAAATAACTTTTAGTTCTTTTGGAAATTGAGTTTTCAACTTTTCAATACGCTCTTTTACTTTTTCAACAACCGAAATGATATCGGCTGATTCCTTTTTAAGAACAACGATGCCAATAGATCTCTGCCCCAGCGCTTTTCGAAGTATTTTCTCTTTCTCAAACGTATCTGTTACTGTGGCAATATTTTTCACCTGCGCCATGTGGCCAAAATCATTTGAGCGAATAATCACCTCTTCAATTTCAGAAGGCGTTGAAAACTCTCCCAAGGTTCGAATGAGAAACTCTTGATCGATTGTTTTAAGTTCCCCCCCAGGAAGATTAATATTTTTTTGATTGAGACTTTGAACAAGCTCCGAAAAAGAAATATGGTACGTGTGAAGTTTTTCCGGGTCTGCCTCTACCCAAATTTCACGATCCCTGTAACCGTTTTTTGCAAGGCGAGCAATGTCTGAAATATCTTCAAGATTGTTTTCGATCTGGGAAGCCCATTTTCGAAGCTCAACCTCAGAAAGTTTTCCCGTTAAAGTGATTTCAATAATCGGCATTTGACTTGTAGAAATCTCTCGAACAATAGGATTCTCAACATCTTCGGGTAAGTCTTCAATCCGATCAATCGCCCTTTGAATATCATTTTTAATTTTATCTTTATTGGGGGCGTCTTCATCTAATGTTGCAATTGAGAGGGAAAACCCCTCTACAGCAATGGACTTTACGTCTTTGATATGATCAATTTCGAAAAGTGCTTCTTCGACAGGCTGTGTCACAAGTTTTTCTACTTCTTTGGGGCTTGCACTTGGATATTTTACTTCGACTTGAACCATATCCATATACACATGAGGATAGGCCTCGCGCTTCATGTTAAACAAAGAAATCATGCCAGCAATGACGACAAAGATCGATACAAGATTAACTAGAAGTGATTTTGATATGAAAAATTGAAAAATCTTCATCGTTGAAATTTCATCTCAATATTTTTCTGATCGAGGTAATCCCCTTGTGCTAAGTGCCAATCAATGAGTGCAAACTGATATTGCAATATTGCATCTAAAGCTGCACCTTGCGCTTCTAAAAGATCTTCTTGAAAATCAATAACACGATCTGTTGAGGACCTGCCTCGTTTAAAATTATCCTGTTCTAGTTTAAGTTTTCTTTCTTGAAGTTGTTCCACCTTCTCTGAAGAGTGCACTATTTGCTGAGAACGAATGAGAGATTCATGGCTTGTGTTTAAATCCTGGCGTACTTTCTGTAAATTTTTAAGATAAATTTCTTCTGCAGAGATCCTAGAAGCATGCGCTTTATGAAACGCAGCTCTGTCAAACCTGTTATTCAAAGGGACTGTGAACTCAACTCCAACAACATAAGTGGGAAACGTGTACTCCACAGATTCACCCAAGCCATTGTCTATCGAACGATCCAAACCATTTCCAGTTACCTTTGCGACAATATCCAATTGCGGTAAAAGCTTATTTTTTGAAAGAGAAAGAGCAGTTTGTGTTTCCTCCAAACTCAATTTTGAACTGATAAGATCCATCCTTTTTGATTGAGCTCTTTCCAATGCATCTTGCATATTAGGAATAGCATATTCCTCAAAATCAAGTTCATCCTCAGGAATAAAATCATCTGATAGGCCTTTTTTGAATAATGCAAGAAATGAGGCACGGGCGGCAGCCATCTCTTTTTGAGCTTGTTTAACTTGACTCTGTTGAATTTCCATATGAGCCCGTGTCATCAGAAGTTGCGTCTCTTCTATAAGACCGGATTTAATCTTTTTTTCATGCGATACCAATAAATCAACAGCTCGTTGAAGAGATTCTTTTTTGATTTCAAGATTCTTAATACTATAGACAGTTAGCCAATAAGATTTTTCTACATTGGATAAAGTGACTTCTATATTTCGAAGAGAGTCCTTGTCCGAGGCATTTGATTTTAACTCTGCTACTAACACTGTGTTACGGTCTGAATATCCAAAGAAATTCTGTAAAAATGGATGCTTAAGTCCAAAAGTTAAAGTAGTATCCCAGGAAGGATTCACGGAGAGAGAAGCAAGATTACTGTCTGATCTAGTAACTCCTACAGCAGCCTCAATTTGAGTTCCCCAAAGAAATTTTTTTGTGAGACTTAATTTTGAGTTCCAATTACGTTCGCGCGTAGCTGAGAGAATTGTTGAGAGAGCCTCATCCGTCTTATCGGTGTATTCTGAGGTTCCAAGAAGACCCCAATCAAAGGCCGAGTTTTTTTCCATAATATCAAAATAGAAAGAATCAGCTTGTTGCTTTGAAATAGAAACATCAAAATTTTCTTTAAGAGAAAGTTCTAAGCTTTCGGAAAGACTCAACGATTGAGCCGTTATTGGAAGGATAAAACCTAAAACGACTAAAGCACACCGGCGTTTTCGGGGCATACGAAAACTCTATCCGAACTTATTCGGGTACGCAAATTGGAGACAGACAACCTTATGGAAATAATATTCTGTCAACGAGCTCTGCGATAATGTGCAAAGTCACAAGATGCGTTTCCTGAGTCCGAGGAGCATTTTTTCCAAGTCCCACATTTAAATTGATATGACTTAAACTTGCAAGCTCTCCCCCATCGCCACCCGTCAGAGACACTGTGAAAAGCTCCATCTTGGAAGCTGTCTTTATAGCATCAACCACGTTGCGGGAGCGTCCACTGGTGCTAATTCCTAAAGCAATGTCTCCCTTTTTCCCAAGAGCTTTGATTTGCTTTGTAAAAATCTCATCATAGGAATAGTCGTTACTAATGCTCGTTAAAATAGACGTGTCCGTGGACAGAGCAAGTGCTGGAAGTGGGGGCCTTTCAATAAGCATTCGATTCACAAATTCAGCAGCTAAATGCTGTGCATCAGCAGCACTTCCCCCGTTTCCAAAAATGAGAAGCTTCTGACCTTGTTTAAATGCGTTGACTATTCGAGATGCTACGTGAGAAATTTGTTTTTTATTTTTTTTAAAGAAATCAAGTTTGACTTCAAGACTCTCGCTTAATATATTATCAATAATTTCATCCATGCCCGTACAGTATGTAAATTTAAAATCTGTGTCAATATAAAGGAGAAGCCGTTCATGAGTGCAAACATTCAAGCTGTTACCGATGAAGCATTTGAGCAAGAAGTTATTAAGTCAGCGACCCCTGTCGTTGTTGATTTTTGGGCAGAGTGGTGTGGCCCATGTAAGGCCCTATCTCCTAAGATTGATCAAGTCGCAGCTCAATTCCAGGGCAAAATTAGGGTTCTTAAAATGAACGTTGATGATAACCCCAGAACACCATCTAAGTTTGGTATTCGAGGCATCCCAACTCTTATTGTTTTCAAAGGCGGAAAAGTCGTCGATCAGGCTGTTGGAGATCAATCTATTGAAGATTTGAAAAGCCTTTTAAGCCGCTGTGCCTCCTAGTGTTAAGGTAAATCAATTCCGCAGTTATGAGGAGAAGACAAGGCCGCAGGGAGGATGGCGACGCAGGCGTACTACTTGTACGTCGAGGAGCCTGACGAGCGAGAACGCAGTATTCTCCCATAACTGTGGGATTACGTAAGGATATAGATGGAAACACTTGGCCAATATTTAAAGAAGGAACGGCTTCTTCACAATGCTAAAATCCAGGACGTTTCTGCTGCCACGAAAATTCCAGTTCAAACACTTCAAAAAATAGAGTCAGATGATTGGAGTCAGTTACCCGCAGCAGTTTTCGTTAAAGGGTTTCTCAAATCTTACTGCCATTTTCTAGGATTAAACACGCAAGATGTGCTACTTCGTTATGATCAGCAGTCTATTATTCCAAAAGTTGCGCAACCTCTCAAAGAGAATCAGAAAGTTTCAACTCAAAAAAACTATCCGCTTTATGTTTGGGCTGGAATTCTAACATTGGCTGCGATCATTTTCTTGTTTTTTATTTCTAAAAAATCTGAAGATATTGAAACAGCCACCAAGCTCTATTCGCCCATGGAGGCTACTGAACTGAATATCCCAATGCCCGCACCCTGGTATTCAGAACAAGGCATACAGTATTATCTGAGATCTTATGATTCAGTGTGGGTGAAAATCCAAGTCGATGAGTTTCCTGTCGTATCATTTCCGATGGATGCTAGTACTTATAAAAGTTTTTGAAGAGAGTAAAAATATTACATTGCCACGTCCGCAAGCTGACTCGCAATGACACGCGCAAAGGAGGTCTATGACCGTTAAATCAGATAAATGGATTACAAAAATGTCCCAAAAAGAAGGTATGATTGAGCCATTTGTCTCAAGTCAAATTAAAAATGGAGCTATCTCTTACGGGGTTTCATCTTATGGTTATGATATTCGAGTATCGGATGAGTATAAAATTTTTACTAATGTGAACTCCTGTATTATCGACCCTAAAAATTTTGATGCTTCTTCGTTCGTCAATTTCAAGGGCGATGTGTGTATTGTACCGCCTAATTCTTTTGCTCTGGCACGAACGATTGAATACTTTAGAATCCCGCGAAGAGTTATAACGGTGTGTTTAGGAAAATCCACTTATGCCAGGTGTGGCATTATCGTTAATGTCACCCCCTTTGAGCCAGAGTGGGAAGGCCACGTGACACTCGAAATCTCAAATACCACACCTCTTCCTGCTAAAATATATTCAAATGAGGGTATTGCTCAAGTACTATTTTTTGAAAGCGATGAAGACTGTGACGTTTCTTATGCAGATAGAAAAGGAAAATATCAGGCTCAGCGGGGCATTACACTACCTCGAATTGTATAAATTAAAAGGAAAATTTCGATGAAACGTCAGGGTGCCAATTTTATCTAACAGTATCCTTTGCAATAAAGATGTTGGCTTTTTTGCGAAGCCAACCAGAAACATCGTTCTCTAACAAACGTGCCTTAAGATAAGCATTTCTGAAATAGGAAAAATCAACATCATCCCCATCTCCCTTCGGCTCATAATTCTCAAAACTTGCAGCTTTTTTTGAAGATAACTTGATAATAAAAAAATCTTTCTGACTATCAACAATGTTAGGATAGAAATCCCCTACTTTAAGCTTGAATAACTCCATGGCAAGCTCTGGTCGATATCCAATACCTTTGAGATAAGAACTCTGTGCCGAAACTTCTTCTGATTTTTCTACTTTAAGCTGGTGAAGCTTTAATAGGCCGTGGTGCTTTCCCTTCTGCCACTGATCCAAAACACTTGTTGCCACATCCTTTGCACTTGATTTTCTAAGCTGCTCTTTATGAAGCTGTTGGGCAATCTCTAAGCGAATAGATTCAAACTTTATAAAATCTTTTCCGTTTTTATTTTTATACTTAAATTCTTTGTTGCGATCATAATGTTCTTGAACAAGCTTGGCATTTTCTTCCTTTGAAAGCCACTCATCCAATTCTTTTTGAGAAGGTACAGGAATCTTGATTTTTGAGCTCTCAATCTGAACGAACTCGTACTGAAACTTTGAATTGTTGAGTAGATATTCTTTTGCTTTGGCAAATTCCGAAGTTTTAACGGTTTCTGCAAAGAGCTGACTTAAAATCTTTGTTCTTAAACCATCGCGAATCCTGTTTTCAAGCTTTCCAGCACTTTGCCTTGTATTTTTCAAGTATTCAAAATAATTCTCTTCCTGGAAAACGCCGTCCTTTTGAAATGCAGGGATTTCTTTAATTTCCTTTCGAACACTCTCATCACTCACACCAATTCCTAGAGATTGCGCCTTATGAACGAAAACCTTTTGTTGGATAAGAGCCTCAATAACTTCTGGCAAATGCTGCGCACGATTCACATCAGGTCTCTGTCCAGCGTAATTGGCAAAGGCCTGGTTAAGTTCTGACAGAGTAATGACCTCTCCATTCACTTGAAGTGCCACCGGGTCAGAGGATTTGGGTGAGCGACTTGAGCTTGCCCAAAAAACCATGACGACACAGATTGCAAAAATCAAACCATAAGTTGTAACTTTTTGAAAAATATTTTTCCTCTTCATAAGAAAGCAATCTATTCTTGTCTTCCTTAAAAATCAACCTTGTTTTTCAATCATCCGTTTGGCATCATATGAAAGGCCATGAGAAAGTTTCTCAAAGACAAAGGTATCAAGATTGTGGTGGTCTGCCTCATTCTTTTCCCATTGCTCTTTCTCTCTTCACAGGCTCAGCCCAAAACAAAAGATATTTGGTACAACAAAATCATCTATTATCTCACTCAACCTATGATTAAACTGGTCACTGGTAGCCTATCTTCTATTGGCGACTTTTATAGCAATTACATCTATCTCATCCATACAAAAAAACTTAATGAGCATTTAAAGGAAGAAGTGGCAGATCTTACCCAACAAATCCGACAACTTAAAGAGATTGAGTTTGAAAATGAACGCTTAAGAAGTCTTTTGGACTTTAGAAAGCAAGCCCCACCTAGCCTTTCACCCCCAGCACAGGTCATCAGCAGGGATACATCCAATGAGTTTGAAACAATTCAAATTAATATAGGGTCCAATGCACAGGTGCAGGAAAATATGGCCGTCGTAACTCCTGTTGGCATCGTCGGCAGAATTACTGCTGTTCTTGAAAACTCATCCACTGTTCTTACTTTGGTTGATCCTGCCAGCCGAATTGATGCTATTGTTCAAAGAAGCAGAGCTCGCGGAATTGTTGTTGGAAGTTTTGGAAATACATGTTTGATGAAACATGTGAGTCGTACCGATGACGTTCAAATCGATGACGAGATTATTTCCTCTGGAATGGGAGGGATTTACCCCAAGGGTTTCTACATTGGCAAAGTCAAAAAAGTAGTGAAAAAACCTTACGGCATTCTCCAACATGTTGAAATCGAACCTGGGGTTGATTTTTCTAAATTAGAGGAAGTTTTTGTCGCTCGAAACGTCAACACATCAGAGGCCGTTAAAACAGAGGCTCCAACTAAAAAGCTTCCATGAACTTTAAAAACATAACCCTTCTCTTGGTTTTTCTGATCATTATTTCTGTGGCACTTGCTCTTCAAACTACACTTCTCTATGCTTTATTTGGAAAGTACAAGCCTCATCTTCTACTTATTATTATAGTTTACCTTGCTATCCATCGCCCGATTTTCGAAGGAGGATTGCTAGCACTTTATTGTGGGTATCTTCTTGAATTTTATTCTGGCTCTCCCCAAGGGCTCTTCATGTTTTCGAGCATTGTTACTTTTTTTTTAATCAAGATTATCTCACAAGCATTTTACATTCCAGGTCGTCTCATTGATGTTTTACTTGTCCTCTTGGGTTCTCTTTGCTTTTCGATCACAGCACTGAGCTGTTTTTTCATTTTTTCACAAGCATCTGTCGATTACACGACATTTCTTTCAAGAAACTTTGTAAGTGCACTCTTAAATGGAGCCA
>JACOXK010000140.1 GCA_016182335.1 Deltaproteobacteria bacterium
AAGTGAAGGATCGATATTTTGGGCAACACTCATTGAAATTGGAGGTAAAACTATGAAAAAAATCATTATTCCCGTTTTTCTTATCGTTGTAGGACTGTCCGTTTATTTTCTGAGTCAAAATAAATCTCAATCAGATCAAAATCAGAGAGTTTTTTCCTTCCGCTTAAGAACAGATCCTCCAACCTTTGATTGGTCTTTAGCAACAGATGCTGTTTCCATTGATGTGATTGAAAACATCATGGATGGGCTTCTTCAATATGACGATAATTTAGAACCCATTCCCGCCATAGCAAAAAGCTGGGATGTATCCCATGACGGAAAAACGTTTACCTTCCATTTGCGAAATGATGTTTATTGGACAGATGGAAAGGTAGTGACAGCCCATGATTTTGAATACTCCTGGAAGCGATTTTTAAACCCAAAAACGGCTGCGGAGTATGCTTATTTTCTCTATGATGTTCAGGGAGCAGAAGATTATAACCAGGGCGTTTCAAAAAATGCTGATACTGTTGCTGCAAAAGCTTTAGATGATTTTACTTTCGAAGTAAAGCTTCGAAACCCTGCAAGTTTCTTTTTGCACATCCCCGTGTTCATGGTGGCGTATCCACAGCGTCAAGACATTATTGAGAAATTTGGTGATCAGTGGACAAAACCGGAAAACATAGTGACGTGTGGTGCTTACACATTGGCACAGATTGATTTTAAAAATAAAGTTGTTCTTAAAGCAAACCCAAAATATTACGAGGGTAAACCAGCTCTCGAAGAAGTGCATGCCTTAATAATAAAAAGTGACCATACGGCTGTAGATCTTTTTGAAACTCAAAAACTTGATGTTTTGCGTGATATTCCACCTTTGACACTGGATCAGTACAAAAACGACCCTCGCTTTTTTAAATCTCCCTTTTTACGAGGATATTATTATGGATTTAACATTAAGAAAAAGCCATTTGATGATGTGAGAGTCCGCAGAGCCTTTGCTCACTCTATCGATAAAACAGTATTTCCTGATATTTTAAAGGGCGGACAAATACCCACTAATTCATGGGTGCCTACAGGAATGATGGGGCACGAGCCGGATGTGGGGCTTAAATTTGATCTGGAAAAAGCACGTAAACTTTTGGCAGATGCTGGTTATCCAGAAGGAAAAGGCCTGCCGCATGTGGAGGTTCATTTTGACAGTCGAGATCTTAACAAAACTGTGGCCGAAAAGTTGCAACAGGTTTGGAAACAGAATTTAAGTGTTTCTGTTGAGCTACAGAACTCTGAATGGAAAGTATATCTTAAACAAGTGCACATTGATTCACCACAAGTATGGCGAATGGGATGGGGAGCTGACTTTCCAGATCCCGATAATTTTTTGCGACTCTTTACTACCAACAGTGGTAATAATTTTACGCGATGGGGAAGTAAGGAATTTGATCAGTTGATTTTAAAAGCGGCTTCTTCTTTTAATAAGGAAGAGCGTTTAAAAAGCTATAAAAGAGCTCAACAGATTTTGCTTGAGGAAGATACTGTCATTGTTCCTTTGTTCGTGGAAAGTTTAAATTATATGATTCATCCAAGGGTCGAGAAATATTGGCTTAATGCGATGGAAAAGGTTTCTCTGAAAAAAGTTCGGCTCAAAAAGCTTTAATGGGTCCATTACTCGTAGGCACTGCGGGGCACGTAGATCACGGCAAATCTTCTCTGGTAGAATGCCTGACAGGTATTGATACCGACAAACTTCCAGAAGAGAAAAAACGCGGTATTTCTATCGAGCTAGGTTTTGCCCACATGAAGCTTCCTTCGGGAAGAACCTGTGCTTTCATAGATGTTCCAGGGCACGAAAAATTTATTAAGACCATGGTGGCTGGGTCTCATAGTCTTGATGCTGCTTTATTGGTGATATCATCTGTCGAAGGGATAAGACTTCAAACCCGAGAACACTTACAAGTACTCAGTTACTTAAGAATTCCTCAATTGATAGTTGTTCTCTCAAAATGCGATCTTGTGTCCTCAGATCTTATTGAACAGCGAAAAAAGGAAATTACTTCGGCATTCATTTGTCATCCTGAGGCGACAGCCGAAGGATCGATATTTCCTAATTCAAATATTTTATTATTGCCTTGTATCATTCCTTTTAGTTCTAAAACATTACTTGGAAAAGAGAGGCTCATTCAAAAATTAGACTCCATTGAGTCACACATTTTAAATCAAAATGCCCCCTTTCGTCTTTATGTAGATAGAATTTTTACCCTCAAGGGCTTTGGCACAGTTGCGGCAGGCACTATTTTAGAAGGAATAATTCAGGAAGGAGATTGTGTATTTATTCAAGGACGCAGGAAATGTCGTGTAAGAAAGCTTCATTCTCATGGAAATGAAATTCAAAAAGCAAAGGCAGGGCAGCGAGTTGCGCTTAATCTTTCTAATGTTTCATGTTTAGATATTTTACGAGGCTATCTTTTGACAAAAAGTGAGGAGAGTTTTTGTGACGAGTATGATGTTGCCGTAGAGTTTTGTAGAAATGACGCAAAGGGGATGTCACAATCTTTTCAATTGCATGTCCACTCTTCACGTACGATCGCCAAAACAACCCATATAGGTTCGGGCTATGCGCGAATCAAGTTAACTGAACCGCTCTATCTCAAGCCCGGCGATCGCTTCGTACTTCGTAGTTTTAAGGTTGACGAAAATTATGGAAGTGTATGTGGAGGGGGAATAATTTTACATTATTCCTTTTTAAGGAGGCCCCATCCTGAATTTTTGCTTCTCCATGATCAGTACTTAGTCAATAAAAATGAAAAAAATTATTATGAATTTCTTTATTATTATCTCGATAAAATTAATCCCATGGGAGTTCCGGTATTGGAGTTCAACAAGATGTTTCACATTGATAAAGTTTGTCGTTCGAAGCCTTTTTGGAAAGAGAGAGGAATCGATATTTTTTTCTCCGACACATACTTCATTTTAAAAAAACATTTTGAAATTCTACGTGGAAATATAATTCTAAATTTGAAAGATTATTTTCGTAACAACCCATTCAAAGAAGGAGCTTTTGTTTATGAAGTCGTAAAAAAAAATAAAATATCAAAAGAATGTTTAGATTTTATTGTTGATAATTCTGTGGAATTTCAAATAAAAGATGATCTTTTGTATTTTAAAAATAAAGAATCTACACCTATGGAACAATGCGAAAAAATTGAAGACATATTAAGAGAAGCTCGTTTTACCCCCCCCACCATAAAAGAAATCTCTATGATTTTAAATCTTACTGAAAAAGAAACATTAGATATTCTGAATGGTCTTGTTCACTCTCATAAGATAAAGCGAATTAAATATGATTTTTATATTCATGCAGATATCTTTAAAGCACTTGAAGAAAAGATAAAACTTCGGTTCAAGGAACTTGCTCAGTTAGATATGAGTGATTTCAAGCAACTGACTGGTGCTTCTCGAAAATTTACAATTCCCCTTGTGGAATATTGTGATCAGATCATGCTTACTTTAAGGCGTGGTGATAAACGCATTCTGAATCACAAGTCCACGCAGATTACCTCGTTGACCATACCCTAAATTTAGCGTATAAATTTAGGATATGTTCAATAGACTTATTAAGTTGCCGGAATCACAAAGCTTTTTTCTATTCGGTGCTCGCGGCGTTGGTAAATCTACACTTCTTGAGAGGTTTTTTACCAGACGTTCTGATGTTTTATGGTTTGATTTATTGGATCCAGTTGTGGAAGAGCGGTTTACCGTTTCACCTGGAGAGTTTAAAAGTGAAGTTCTCTCTCGATTACCTAAAATTGAATGGATTGTTATTGATGAAGTTCAAAAATGTCCAAAAATTTTAAATTACGTCCATCATTTTATTGAAACGAAGCGGTTGAAGTTTGCGTTAACTGGCTCAAGTGCCAGAAGACTTAAACAGCAGGGCGTGAATCTTTTAGCTGGCAGAGCTTTTATGAGAGAGCTTTTTCCCTTAACACATAAAGAACTTGTGGATCAATTTCATATCAATGACATACTCAAATGGGGAAGCCTTCCACAGTTATACAGACTAAAAGACGAAAATGAAAAAATAGATTTTTTACGTTCTTACGCTTTATCATATATTAAAAATGAAATTCAAAGCGAGCAATGGGTCCGAAAATTAGAACCCTTCAGGCGTTTTTTGCCTGTGGCATCTCAAATGAATGGTGAAATCATTAATTATTCTAATATTTCCAAAGATATAGGTGCCGATGTGACAACAGTTCAATCCTATTATGAAATTCTTGAAGATACACTTTTAGGTTTCTATATACCTGCTTTTGCTCACTCCATTCGAAAGCAACAAAAGAAGGCGCCTAAATTTTATTTTTTTGACACAGGCATTGTTCAGGCTCTTAAAAAAACGTTAGATTTTCCTTTGATGCCCCAATCTTTCGAATATGGAAAAGCTTTTGAGCATTTTATTATTTTAGAATTATTTCGCCTGTGTCAGTATGCTAAAAAAGATATATCCTTTTCATATTTGCGCACAAAAGACGATGCTGAAATAGATCTTATTATTGAAGGATTAAAAAAATACCCTGTTCTTATTGAAATCAAATCTAAAGCAAAAATTGATGAGAAAGATGCGCATTCTCTCATTCATTTTATGAATGATTTTCCAAAGAGCGAGTTTTATCTCTTATCGCAAGATACCATTCCAAAGATGTACAGAAATAAAATTCATGCCATTCCTTGGTATCAGGCTTTTGACATGTTAGGTTTAGAGAGCGTCTAATTGTGAAATTGCGCGGACCACAGCATACCCACCTGACTTCCGCCATGGGACATCCAGAAGTATCAAATTGTTTCTGTCATTCAGAGCCCCACACATGGCATTTCAATTTTGAGATATTTCTCTGGCAGTAAGAAATCACCAAAGCTTTTACGAGTGAGTTTAAATTAAATAAAAGAACCTTTAAGATGACGCACAAGGATTGTGAATTGTGGGATTCAAATAAAACTTATAATCATAGAATATGCTCGGCTTGGGCAAACGAAATTAGTTTTCCGGATAGCGAGCAGCAGAAATTATCAACATTGGATGTTCCAACTAACAATGAAGGTGCCAATCATTGGTATATAGAAAATGGGCAACTTCGACTAACCTATTCAAGTGATCTTATAGAGTTAGATCGCATGGATATTAAAGCAAACATGTATGCCACCGTTGTCGCAAGAGCAAGAGGATACGGATATAGTTTTCATGTATATCCATTTCGTTCAGATGGTAGTGTATATGGGAACAAAGAATTGCTACATACGATCACTGAAGAAGAGTTTAGAGATCTGATAAAAAAATTTATTGAAATTAAGGGAGATCAAATTTCCGCAACATATATAAGTTTTCCAACATCAAAATGATGAAAAAATATAAAAGGAGATGATTATTTAGATAATTCACATTGCTACTTGTTATGGGCACCTCTTGTGGTGCCCTTTTTATGACATCGACCTTTCTTCTTATTTAGCATATAAATCTTGCTGATATGGAAATTATTATCGATCAGGGAAAGATTCGATTAGATTCTTTTTTAGCTAAAAAGTATCCTAATCTCACGCGTTCTCAGATTAAAAAAAGAATCCATTTCATTCAAGTAAATAGCAGAAGTCGAAAACCATCCTATTTATTAAGTGAAGGAGACAGAATTTCTATTCAAGAAGATTTTTTTAAAGAAAAAGAACTTGTTCCCTATCGAGATAAAATAGATATAATTTATGAAGATAAAGACCTTTTAGTCGTTAATAAACCCTCAGGGCTCTTAACTCATCCCACCTCCAACCTAAGTGCAGACTCATTAGCCAATCGACTGATTTCCCATTACAAAAATCTTCCAATACTTCAAGGAGAAGACAGGCCAGGGATTGTGCATCGTTTAGATCGCGACACATCGGGGCTAGTTCTTGTTGCTAAAAATGAAAATACTCAAAAAAAACTGATCGATTTATTTAAAACAAAAGCTGTTTTAAAAACCTATATAACACTTGTCTGGGGGGTGTTGAAAAGTGAGGCTGGCATAATTGACTCGGCCATTGAGCGCGGCAGAATAAATAGAACTAAAATGAAAACCTCTGCGGATGGCCGATATGCAGAGACCCATTGGAAGGTTCTTGAAGAGTTTGAAAAATTTTCACTATTAGAGATCTCACCTAAAACAGGACGAACCCATCAAATACGCGTTCACATGAAAGAATTGAATCATCCTGTGGTTGGAGACCGACTTTATGGCGGTGGACATAGTTTGAAAATAATGGATGGAATTAAAAGACAGCTGCTGCATGCATGGAAGTTAGAATTCGAACATCCTACAACAAACAGTCCTCTTCAATTAACGGCCCCGTTGCCAAATGACTTTGCAGAAGTGCTTAGTATGTTAAAATCGAAGCATGCGAAAAGTTTTTAAAGAATATGGAATTTACCAATCAACACTTTTATTAAATTATACGAATATTCTTCATGGCTTTGCACCCTTTTCATTATCGACGGGGCCTGTTGATTTTTCAAATTCTCAAGCACCAGAACTATTGGATTTTTATAAGGAACTTGGAATTTCAAAAGATTCTCTGTGTTTTGTAAATCAAGTTCATGGAGATCAGATTCTATCTCTCTCTACGAGTTCTGTGAAACAGGGCGTATCGCTTTATCTACAAGAAAACTACGATGCCATCATCACTAATCGGCGCAAAATTCTTATGGGTATTAAGACAGCTGATTGTATTCCTATTATTTTATTTGATCCTAAAACTGATGCAGGTGCTGTAGTTCATGGTGGGTGGAGAAGTTGTGAAAAGCACATTATCGCTAAAGTTATTCAGAAGATGAGGCAAGAGTTTGGATCTGCCTCAAGAGATATCATTGCAGTTCTAGGACCCGGTATTTGTCAGCGATGTTATGAAGTTGGTGAAGATGTTGCTACTGCTTTTCCACGGAGTGTTTTAACACCGCGAAATGATAAGTTTCTTTTGGATCTTCATAAATCACATCAAAAGCAGTTGATTCAATCTGGAGTTCCTGATTCGAATATTGAAGATTTGAAACTGTGCACTTTTCACCAGGAAAAAGAGTTTTTTTCTTACAGACGAGATCAAACTAAAAAGCGTCATCTCAATTTTTTGTATCTGATTTGAATTGAAGTGTGCATTCAGTCATTCAGGAGGAGGACACTCTGGACGACTCTGGACAAGTTCTGAATCCACTTTTCAGAGTAGTAGCGAGTAATTTTTCTTCCTGCAGTCTATGATGAAACAGGCACTTCGAATTACAAATTGACGATGGCATGGAATTTCATATGATGCATATGGGAGCCAATTATTATGAAACATGAAACTATACAATCACTAACGGATGATTTTGAATCTGCAGCCCAAAAAACTGAAAATGGGGTGGAATTCTGGTTTGCAAGAGATTTGCAACAGTTACTTGGTTACGATCAATGGAAAAATTTTATCAAAGTGATTTCTAAGGCTAAGATTGCATGCGACGTTTCTGGACACCAAGTTTCTGATCATTTTGCTGACGTCGGCAAAATGATCAATATAGCCAAGGGAGCCCAAAGATCCATAGAGGACATGATGCTGACGCGTTATGCCTGTTACCTCATTGCACAAAACGGTGATCCAAGAAAAGAAGCTATAGCATTTGCTCAAACTTATTTTGCTGTGCAGACAAGAAAATTGGAAATTATTGAGAAGCGTCTTTTGGAAGCTGAAAGGATATCAGCAAGAAAAAAACTGGCAGATACTGAAAAAGAACTTTCTGGCGTCATTTTTGAACGCACGGGAAGCGATAAGAACTTCGGCATTATTCGGAGTAAAGGAGATCAGGCGCTTTTTAGTTATACGACAGCTCGGATGAAAAAGAAATGGAAAGTGCCTAAAGGCAGAGCTTTGGCAGATTTTTCTCCAACCATTATTTTAAAGGCTAAAGATTTTGCTACAGAAATCACTATTTTTAATGCTAAGGCCAACCGGTTGAAAAGTGAAAAGGAAATTTCAAGTGAACACGTTACAAACAATCAAACGGTAAGATCTACATTGATTGAGAGAGGCATTAAACCAGAAACTTTATCGCCCGAAGAAGATATTAAAAAATTAGAAAGGAAATTGAAGACGGAGGAGAGGAAAAGTTTAAAGAGACCATCTTCATTGGATATAGAAAAATAATTTTTTTTGATAAAAAGCTATTTAAGATTGAATCTGGCAGGAGATCGTTGTGAAGAAGGGTGTGCTCGGTCAGTTCGCAAAAAAAAGGAGACTAAAATGAAATATAAAATTGTTTTTTTGGCGCTGGTTGTTATCTGTATTTTCTTTAGCTCTGTTAACGCAAAAGATGTTGCGGATAAATCGTATAAAGTTCGATATTCGATCAGTTATGATGACCTATCGGATGATTTTCAAGATGATTTTGCATTGGTAGATACTTATTTGAAACTAAAGGAAGAGTTTATTGTCGAAAGTAAATCTTTGATATCTCATGGTATTCTTGAAAAAATTGAGGATACTCAATTCGGGATAAAAATTACGATGAGTGTGACAAGTTATAAAAAATTTAAAGATGACCATAAAATTAACTTAGGGAGAACAACAATAACAGTATCAAAGGGGGAGAGTGGTGGCAGTGAGTCCACACGTGAAGCAAATGGTGTGCCTGTTTGGAAAGTATTAAAATTTATCTCAGTAGAATAAGTTTCTCAATTATGAGCTTTCTTATAAGTGCGTTTTTCATCATTATTTAAATTAAAATAGTGTCTATCGAGTTTACCTTGAAGGGCTAAGCTCATGATGACACCTTCCGTAATAGATAAATAAAAAGTTTTTTAAAAATCTACCGATAAGTTCTAAGAGGTCTTATGAAAAAGTTTCCTTTATATATACGCCTTGATAGATACATGTCCCATACGATTTGGGATGTGGACATTCAGAAAATGTTCCTTCTTAAGAGAGTGATCTATTATTTCCTAAGGATGATTCACCTTGTTTTTGAGGGTTTTGTTAAAAATAAATGTGCCGTTTGGACAACAAACTTAGCCTATAAGACACTATTATCTATTATTCCGTTCCTGGCTGTCGTTTTCTATTTTGTAGACACAAAAGCGCTTACGGGAACTCAAACATTTCAAAAATATGTTTTGGATAATCTGGCCATTGGTGCAGGAGAACAGGTCAAGGAATATCTGCTCAATTTATCCAGTCAGGTAAATATGAGCGCCCTAGGGGTTGTAGGAGTTGTCTTTTTAATTTTGACGGTTCTGACATTGCTATCAACCATTGAAGGGGCTTTTAACAATATTTGGGGCGTTCAAAAAACAAGACCTTTCTTTATACAAATAACAACTTATTGGAGTGTTGTAACAATTGGGCCTCTTCTTGTTCTTCTATCCATTAGCCTATCGGCAGCTCTACTGAATCAGAGTCTTGTTCAAAAAATAACACATATTGAGTGGTTGAGCCGTGGTTTTGTGTTTGTTCTCCCTTTTATTCTGTCATCAATTGCATTGGCAATTCTATATGTCTTCATGCCGAATGCTAAGGTCAAGGCCAAATCTGCGCTGATAGGTGGTTTAATAGCAGGATGTCTGTGGGAATTTTCTAAAATTGGGTTTGGATACACTGCCCAGAATTTTTTTAGTTATGATAAACTTTATGGATCTTTTGCAGCATTCCCTGTGTTTCTGATTTGGTTATATATTTCTTGGTTGATTGTCATGCTAGGTGCAGAAATTGTTTTTGCAGATCAACACATGAAAAGTTATGGGAAGGAAAAAAAAGTTGAAGGCGTTCATTTTGCTTTCAAAGAATATCTAGCTTTGCATGTGATGAGATATTTGGCTCTTCGCTTTCATTCTGGGAAACCTGAGGTTTCTGTCGAGGAAATGGCATCTGACATGGGAATGCCCGTGCGGTTGATTAATGAAGTAGCCTACTATCTTCTAGAAGCTGGTCTTGTCGTTGAAGTGTCAGAAGAATTTGAAATCTATCAAATAGCAAAACCTCTTGAAAAAATAACTCTACAAGATGTTCTCGATGCCATTCGAAAGCGCGGTATTGCTTTGAAAATGGAGGTTTCTCAGGAGAGTAAGTATTTAAAAGATTTCATGGCACGTGTGGAAGAGCATACGCGTGCCATTACGACCGGCACATCCTATTTTGATATCGTGAAAATGACAGCAGCTAAGTAATGTTGATGGCTTTACACAGCATCAAGATCATAACCTTTTTGAGCATAGGCATAAGCTGCAATTTGCTTAATCGATTCATCATCATTTGAATCTGATTGTTTCAGTAGAGCACGTATGTGGTCCAGACAACGGTATCCGATAGCTTTAGAAATAAGAATATGTGCTTTGGATTTATCTTTTCCTTCTCTCTTAATGGCATCCGTTGCTCGCATAATGACACAAGTTAACATATAGAGTTCCATTGCCATTTGACTTAAACGTTCCAATGCAAATTGCTTATCAATAATACTTTTTCCATGTCTAGCAAGTGCAGTTTCAACGCGCGATGAAAAATCCATAATGTATTCTTCTAGGAACGAAGTTATGTCTTTAAACCCGGGGTCTATAGATTTGAATCTATCTATTGCCAGCGATTTTCTAATCTTTTTTACTGCGAATCCAGAAAGAAGTCCTACCGATTTAATAGGATCTTTAAGGGCCCTCCCTATTTCTTTAAGCCTTTCCCCTGGCCCCTGAATGCCAGAAAGGGCTATAAACATACGTAAAATTTCATTTGTGCCTTCGAAAATCATATTAATGCGGCAATCTCGCAGAAGTTGTTCATAGGGATAGTCTTTCATGTAGCCGTTACCAGCGCAGATTTGTAAGGCCTCATTCACCGTTCTCCAGAGAGATTCAGAAGCAAAGACCTTACAAATGGCCGATTCAAGCGAATAATCAATATTCCCACGGTCCACTAAACCAGTTGTCATATAAACAAGACTTTCTGTGGCATAGGCTTCCCTCATCATTTGAGCAATTTTTTTCTGAATCAAACCAAACTGTGAAATAGATTTTCCAAATTGTTTTCTTTCCTGTGCGTATTGCACACAAAGTTGAATCAGCTTTTTTTGTACTCCAAGACAGCCGGAAGAAAGCCCTAGTCGACCACTGTTTAAAACCTCCATCGCAGTTTTAAAGCCATAGCCAACTTGATTCAAAACGTTTTCAGCAGGAACTTTGCAATTGGTGAGTGTTACACTTGTTGTTGAGGAACCTTTAATACCAAGTTTTCCCTCTTCTTTCCCAGTTGAAAATCCTGGCATATCTCTTGTGACGATAAAAGCACTAACTCGCTCAACTCCATCAGCACACATTGTTTTTGCAAAAATCGTAAAGAAGCTGGCTATACCTCCATTTGTTGTCCAAATCTTTGAGCCATTGAGAATATAATATTTTTTATCTTCTGAGAATTCGGCCTTAGTTTGAATACCAGCTGCATCTGATCCAGCACCAGACTCTGTTAGTGAAAATGCTGCAATCATTTCTCCAGTGGCTAGTTTTGGAAGATATTTCTGTTTTTGTTCTGGAGTACCAAAAAGTAAAAGAGCCTTAAGACCTATCGACTGGTGTGCCCCAATCGTAATGGCGCAGGAATTATCAATTTGGACAAAATTTTCAACTGTTTTACAATAGGCCGTTTGCGAAAAACCAAACCCACCATATTCTTGGGGGATAATGAGGCCAAACAAGCCTAATTCTTTCATGCCAGTGAGTACTTTTTCTGGAATTTTAGCTTCTCTGTCGATTTGGGTACTATTAATATGTTCTTTTCCAAATTTAGCCAATGATTCAAAGAGAAGATCGACGTTTTCTTTTTCATCTTTCGAAAAATGCGGATACGGAGAAACAATATCCTCCAGAAGATTTCCAAAAAAGAAAGATTTCGAGAAGCTTGAAATTTTTTTCATTATTTAACCTACCATATTTTCCCCCCCATCAATGCCGATAACATTTCCAGTCAGCCAGTGATTGTCTTGTAAAGATAAAACGACAAGGTTTTTAGCCACATCTTCTGGGGTTGTCAGACGTTTTGATGGGTTTACTTTCTGACAATGGGCTATCATCTCTTCATGGCCTGGTATTTTTCGAAGTGCTGGCGTATCAGTCACCCCTGCTCTTAAAGCATTAGCTGAAATACAATGCGGGGCAAGTTCTAAGGCAATTTGCCTGATATGGCTTTCCAATGCCGCTTTTGCTGCAGAAACAGCACCATAAGAAGACCATACTCTTTCTCCACCAGCGCTTGTCATCGCAAAAACCTTGCTGCCAGCGCCTAATAAATTTTCACGCCACAAATCTTGCGTCCAATAAACAAGGCTGTGAGCCATGACATCTAAAGTCATATTCATCTGAGTTTGAGTGAGAGAATCCTGAGGGTTGTAATCAAAATAGCGTTTGAGAGTTCCAAATGCCAGAGAATGAAGAAAAATTCTTACTTTATGAGGGCCTAGAATTTTTTTTATAGAAGCAACAGTTTCCAATCTCTTATCTGAATCGGCAGCATTAACATTAAAAAAATGAGCTTCTACTCCTAAATTCTGAATTGTTTTGATCTGATCATCGATTTGTGGCTGAGCCGATTTGCGATCGAAGTGAACTCCTAAAATGGAAACGCCACAGTGCGCCAATTCTAACGAGCATGCTTTTCCAAAGCCACTGGAAGCTCCAAGAATGCATGCCCATTGACCCCTCATGTCATTGCGAAGGTTGCTCTGTAACCCGTGGCAATCTTTATTCATATTTTCTTTCTACTTCAAAATAGTTTTTAAAAGAGACGGCCTATCCGTAATAATTCCATCAATTTTCATCTCTATAAGCCTTTTCATGTCATTTTCTTCATTGATTGTCCAGGCTTGAATGGGAAGGTTTTTGTTATGCATGGCACGAACCCAAGTTTTTGTAATAATCACAGTTCCTTCATGTTCTGGTGGGACTTGAAGAGAATCAATCATGGGCTTATAAAAAGGGAGAAGTTTGAAGTAATGAAGATAAACTAACCGTTTGATTTCTTTTCTAGAACTTCCAGTAGCAATGCTAGGTGCTCGCTGATGGATTCGCTCTAAAACAATATGGTATTCTGATGAGACAATAACATTTTCCATAAGATTATTTTCTTGGAGAATGGACACTAGTTTTTCTTCTAAGTGATCATCTTGATTTTTAATCTCTAAAATCCACTTCATTTTTGGGAGGCGCGCCAATGCATCTTTAAGAGTTGGGATGCTAACTTTCATTGCTCGGTAAGGATAAGTTTGTCCATTATCTTTCGTAAAATAGTAACCAGCATTGAGTTTTTCAATCTCCAGTAAAGTCATATCTGCGACTGCGCCCTTTCCATCAGTTGTTCGATTAACGGTTGGGTCATGAATGAGCACAATTTCACCATCTTTCGTCAAATGAAGATCCGTTTCAATAGCATCGACAAAAGGAGCTGAATTTTCAAAGGCAAGAAGGGTGTTTTCAGGCCATTCTAGAGAACCTCCTCGATGAGCAATAATTTCGACAGGCTGTCTTTGAGAGAGAACTCTTTTTCTTGTCTGAATTTTTGTAAAAGGGGTAGCTATCCATCGAAGTACTATGAAGACAGCCATCACTATCAAAACAATGAGAAGCACATTTTTCATAAAAGACTCCTTTGCGAAAGGCTTGTTTTCCAGGACATAAAAAAGAAGACTAGGCCTACGATTTGAATGATGTGAAACACATCATTGTGTTTAAAAATCCAAAAGCTACTTCCAAATAATCGTGTTTGAAAAAGTGCAGCTATAATGGAGGCACAAAAACCAAGGGCTAAAAATAATGCGATAAGAGAGTTTCCACTCGCAAAGATATAAAAAGTGAGAACAAAACAAATCAATAGAATACATCCCTCGAAAATCAAAACCCAACAGAATGGAAATTGAAATGATTTAAGCCACGCTGAAAGAAACAAGATGAAAAGAGCCATCATCAGGAGCGTTTTTGTTATCAGAGAGGGCCATGTGATGTTATTTCTATGAAGGGAGCCTAGAGCTTGTGGAAAAAAACTCATGGCAAATAGTAAAAAAGCAGTCACTAAAAACCACAGAAGATGTTGATGTTTCCAGGTAAAGCCGTGATACAGACCACCCAGAGCCGCTCCTAGGGATAGGAGAACAAAGAAAACACCCCAAGATTCCTTATGTGCCAGTGAGCCTTGTGTAAATACAACATAGGCAAAAAAGAATCCTTCAAGCGCAAGTGCAAAGTCAGTTAGAGAGGTTATAGGTTCTTTCATAGCAATCTGTCATTGCGAGGCTTTCGAAGAAGGCCGCGGCAATCTGACTTTACAAACAAACTATACTTCGATAAAACTCCTGTAAATCTTAATTTAATCGTTTTAATCATAGGAGGAAATATATGAGTCTTGTTCAAAAACCAGCGCCGGATTTTAAAGGAAAAGCTGTTATCGGAAAAAACTTTAAGGAAATTTCACTGGCTGATTACAAAGGCAAGTGGTTTGTTTTCTTTTTTTATCCTTTAGATTTTACATTCGTATGTCCTACAGAAATTACTGCTTTTAGTGATGCTTATGACAAATTTAAAGCTTTGGGAGCAGAAGTTGTGGGATGTTCAGTGGACAGCCACTTTTCACATTTGGCTTGGATCAATACTCCAAGAAATCAAGGTGGTCTTGGTGGGTTAAACTATCCCCTTCTTTCTGACATTACAAAAAAAGCAGCCCAAGACTACGGTGTATTATTACCAGCAGGTATTTCTTTAAGAGGTTTGTTTATTATCAATCCTGAGGGCGTCATTCAGTACGAGCTAGTTCACGATTTAGGAATTGGTCGCAGTGTGGATGAAGTTTTAAGAGTTCTTACAGCATTGCAGCAAGTGAAAAAAACAGGTGAAGTATGTCCAGCTAATTGGAAGTCAGGTTCGAAAACAATTACGCCAGACCCTGAAAAATCCAAAGAATTCTTCAGACAGGTCTCTGCTTAATTTGTTCACATCTGGGGCTGCTAGAGATAGTGGCCCTAGAGTTTTTTTGATATTTCAGAGTGCATTGTTCTGATGTCATCACAGAATTCACCATTCGCGTATGCCCTATTAGTATAGTCTCCGAATTGGGTACAGGATTATGACTTAACATGTTTAAAGAGAGCCTTTTCCATCCGTCACTCAGAGGGGCGAAACCCCGAAGAGTCCACTCTTTAAAGTAAGATGAAGCCGCTGATTTCAGCCTTGACTCATGTCTCATGTAATCGATGATGATGTTGTTTTCTATTTTATGAATTTAAGTGGATATTTTTCAGGGTTTTCCAACGAATCTAAGTCGAGATCAACATCTAAATCTGGCCAATGCAAATGGTGCCCATGCAAAAATTCAACATTATACAATTGCTCCAAAGTAGCGTTTTTGAACCACGGGTATCCTTCATGTGAGAGAAAATATTCCTGATTCAAAACCAAAACCCACAGCCCCTCAATAGTAGTATGGATATCAACTTCTGAAATGTTCTTTCCAAGCTTTTTTGATTGCATCTTGTCTTTCCTCAACTATTTTTTGAAGCTCATTGAGCATTTTCATAGATAAACCTTTATAGTTTGCTAAAGCTATAAGAGGCTCCAGCCAAAACTTTGTCTCACCCTCTGGACACGTTATATGAACATGCATTCTAGACTCTTCTTTTGAAAAAAAGAAGAACCTATAATTTTTTATTTTAAATACTGTAGGACTCATTTTCAGTTTTCAATTTCTTTATAACCTAACTCTATCAATATTAGCAAAAAAATTCGACGCTGCCGCGAAGGGCTGGCTTACGACTCGCCCTTCTGCGGCAGAATGCCAAGTGAAAGAGTGTAAAAAAATTCAAGGGATACGTTTTGTCCTCAAAAGCCGAAACCCGAGAGAAGGGTAGCGGTTGTCAGGCCAATAGCTGAGGCGATAGGCCGAGCGCAGGTTCTGCGCATTATTGTACCAACAGCCGCCACGCAGAATGCGGGTCGAGCCCACTTCC
>JACOXK010000024.1 GCA_016182335.1 Deltaproteobacteria bacterium
GTTATAATCTATTTAAAAAACACTATATATGGTATAGACGCGACGTGTTATGAGGCGGTGCCAATATACCTATTTTTTAAAAAGCTGACAAGATATAGTTATAAGTTATAAGTTATAAGTTATAGGTTTTTTCATGAGAGCTATAGTTATCAACAAACATGGTGGCCCTGAAGTTCTTGAATGGGTGGATATTCCAAAGCCAAAACTTCAGTCTCATGAGACTCTGGTTCAGATCAAAGCTTGTTCTCTGAATCATTTGGATATTTGGGTAAGACTTGGGCTGCCTAATCTTCGCTTGAAGTATCCACATATTTTGGGGTCTGATATTTCAGGTGTTCTTGTGGGTAGTGGAGAAGAAGTTGTCGTTTGTCCTGGTATTAATTGTGGTCAGTGTGAGGCCTGTCAAAAGGGTCGCGATAATGAATGCGAGAAATACGGCATTCTTGGTGAGACAACAAATGGTGGTTACTCTCAATACATTGCTGTTGATTCTAACAAAGTTGTCAAAAAACCAAAGAATTTAAGTTTTGTTGAAGCGGCTTCCTATCCTTTAACGTTCATGACCGCATGGCACATGCTGGTTGCAAAAGCCAAAATTAAAAAAGATGATTGGGTTCTTGTATTGGCTAGCGGGAGTGGAGTAGGGTCTGCGGCAGTACAGATCAGTAAACTTTTTGATGCTAAAGTGATTGCCACAGCTTCGACTCAAAGTAAATTAGATCACGCAAAAAGTTTAGGCGCTGATGAAGTTATTAATTACAAAGAAGAAGATTTTTCATGCAGAGTTCGAGAAATCACTCAGAAGCGTGGCGTTGATATTGTTTTTGAAAACACTGGAAAAGCGACGTGGGGACAATCCATCAAATCAGTAAAAAAATATGGAGTGATTGTCACCTGTGGGGCTACTTCGGGCTATGAGGCACTATTAGATCTAAGGCATGTTTTTTTTAGGCAGCTGAGTATTTTAGGTTCTACGATGGGAACTTTTGATGAGTTTAAAAAAATTACAAAATACATGAGTGAGGGTAAACTTAAACCGGTTGTGGATCGGGTTTTTCCATTGGAACAGGCACGAGAGGCTCATCAATATTTAGAAGATCGCAAGCAGTTTGGAAAAGTTGTGTTAACAATGTAGTGGGGGGAGGATAATGACATGGCTCTTACAAAATCGACTCAAAGTTTATTTCTGGGCCAAAAAGCGCCTGATTTTAGGCTGCCCGATGTTGTTTCGGCGCGAATTTTGGGGCTTTCTGAAATAAAATCTAAAAAAGGGACTGTTGTGATGTTTATTTGCAACCACTGTCCTTATGTGAAACATGTTCGTGATGAATTAGTAAAATTATCGCAAGAATATATTCAAAAGGGAATTGCTTTTGTGGGAATCAATTCTAATGATGTTGAAAACTATCCTGAAGATTCTCCAAAAAAAATGAAAGAACATGCCAAACAATATGGATATCCTTTTGCATATCTTTTTGATGAGACACAAGAAGTAGCCCATGCCTATGATGCGGCCTGCACTCCAGATTTTTATGTTTTTGATAAGGACTTAAAGTGTGTTTACCGGGGACGGATGGATGACTCAACACCAGGCTCTGGAAAACCTGTTACGGGTCAAGATTTAAAAGCTGCTTTGGATGCTATTCTTTCTGGAAAACAAGTATCGGAAGATCAGAAACCAAGTTTAGGATGTAATATTAAGTGGAAATAGCTATCTGTCATTATAAATTAACAATGACATGTTTTAATCAGAGCTTAAATATCAATAAGAGTCAAAGACTTTGATCATTCTAAATAACAGTAACAAAAAACGTCTTGCTAACAAGGTCAGAAATGAATATGTTCCTTTCTTCTTTGAAATGGGCGAATAGCTCAATTGGTAGAGCACTGCCCTTACAAGGCAGGGGTTACAGGTTCGAGACCTGTTTCGCCCATTGTGAAACAATGAACGCATGAAATGAAAAAAAAAATTAAAAAAAAAATGGTGCTCGAACTTCAGCATTACATGTTTCGCAGGCGAAAACGTATCGAAGATTTGGCAAGAAATATGTAAAGTTTATTGTCCATCCATTACAAAGAAAAAGTAAACCGACACTTATAGTGCATGCCCCATTGATTGAAAAGCGAACTATTCGTTCTTCGGTAGGGCATGAAACAATTCGTCCTGTTGTGTGTACTTCCTTGCAGATTTCTGGAGAAAAATGGCCGATTGAAATCACACTTGTAAATCGGGATGTCATGGGATTTCGAATGCTTTTAGGACGCGAAGCTATCCGTGGAAAATATCTTGTTGATCCAGAAAAATCCTTTTTATTAAATCACAAAACTTAACCTTTTCCACGGGTTTGAGTTTTCCAAGCTTTGGCATTTTCGTCGATAAACTTAATAATCAACCCTGCCACATCTTTTTTTGTAACTTTCTCAATTCCTTCTAAGCCAGGTGATGAATTAACTTCCAAAACAAGAGGTCCTTTGTTGGATCTAAGAATATCCACACCGGCTACATTGAGTCCCAATACGCGGGCGGCACGAATCGCGGTTTTGCGCTCAATTGATGTTATTTTTATCGAATGGGCATGGCCACCTCTGTGAATGTTGGATCGAAACTCTCCTTCCCTGGCAGTTCTCTTCATGGAAGCCACAACTTTATTATCTATAACAAAACAGCGAATGTCAGACCCAGAACATTCTTTTATGAATTCTTGAACCAAAAAATAAGCATCTAATTCTTTGAAAGCTTCAATAACACTGGAGGCAGCTTTTCTCGTTTCAGCAAGCACCACTCCTTTACCTTGCGTGCCTTGAAGTAATTTAACAACGAGTGGGGCGCCACCCACCATATTGATGAGATCTTCAGTCATTCTTGGCTGGTGAGCAAAGCCGGTAATAGGTAGGCCTATCCCTTTTCTCGACAAAATTTGTAAGGCGCGCAGCTTATCTCGAGATCTAGAGATAGCCACTGATTCATTCAGAGAATAGACGCCCATCATTTCAAATTGTCGCACGACAGCGCAGCCATAAAAAGTAACTGAAGCTCCGATTCGAGGAATGATGGCATCAAAATCTTTAAGATCTTTGTCTCTGTAGTGAATCATAGGTTTTTTAGATGTAATATTCATGTGACAATGGAGCGGATCCATGACCACAACTTCATGACCTTTTTGTTTGGCAGCCTCTACAAGTCTTCTTGTAGAGTACAGTGATGCTTTTTGAGATAAGATGCCTATTTTCATATTGTTATATGGTTTGCTAGTTCAGAGTACCATACAGTTTAATTTTTAGGTACTGTGAGAAGTTTCCTACAGATATAGAAGCGATAGCATAAAGCCATGGAAGCCAAGATGCGACGCCAAATAGGGAGTTAACAGGTTCCTTATAAAAGAAAACACCGTTGCGAACGAGAAGAATCTCAAAAGCTGTTCCTGCAGCAGCCGTCAGAAGTGCCAGTAAAAGGCCCAGCCATGTTCTTTCCATCATTATCCACAGGACTATAAAGGCGATTGCAAGGAAAAAATGTGGCATCGGTAAGTAACCACTGAGGGAATAGAAAAGTACAAAATAGGTAAATCCAAAAACAAAACAGATAATATTTTTTGTGCAAGGAAGAAATGTTTTATGAAAAATTCGATAAAAGCAACCATGACTTATGCCTATCATCAATGTGGCGCTGCCAAAGAGTAAGGGTACCAAAAAGGGCATGATGTCAAAAAAATAAAGCCAATATTTTTCCTGAGGGTAGACTGTGGTGTGCGAAAGGAGATGGAAAAGATCTCCTAGGGGGCCCACTAAAGCCCCTAGCAAAAAAAGAATGAGTACTAATAGCACTTTTTTCAAAATCATTGCGGGCGACTATGTCATTGCGATGCCTAAGCGTGGCAATCTACATCCTCATTTTAAATATATATAACTTTCTACTCGGGAATTCTTATTTTGTGATATAAAGATCAGATGTCGTTTAAGGACCAAACACAGAATATAAGAAATATTTGCATTATTGCCCATGTCGACCATGGAAAGACTACCTTAGTTGATTTTCTTCTAAGGCAGGCGGGTACGTTTAGAAGTTTTGAACATCTTCAGGAACGTGTCATGGACTCCATGGATCTGGAACGAGAACGTGGAATTACCATTTTAGCAAAAAATACTTCCGTTAGGGTAGGAAGTACTAAGATTAATATCGTCGACACCCCAGGACACTCCGATTTTGGGGGTGAAGTGGAGCGCATTATGAGTATGGTGGATGGCGCTTTACTTCTTGTTGATGCGGCTGAAGGACCTCTTCCCCAAACTCGATTTGTATTGAGAAAGGCACTTGCTCAAGGACTCAAAGTCGTTGTTGTAATCAATAAAGTAGATCGTCCTGACGCCAGAATTAATGAAGTTCTCAACCTTATTTTTGATTTATTTATTGATCTTGGAGCGACCGATGAACAGGTAGATTTTCCTATTATCTATGCCTGTGCCAGAAAGGGGTGGTGCACCTTAAACATTACAGAAGTTCCAGGGCTTCTTTCTGGGACTTTGAATGGCACATTGAAGCCTTTGTTTGACACGATTCTCAATGTCGTTCCTTCTCCAAAATTAATTAAGAGCGACGAATTTAAAATGCTTATTTCTAATCTTTCTTATTCAGATTATGTGGGTCGTTTGAGTATTGGAAGAATTCTTTCTGGCTCTATGAAGCAGGGAGATGTTTTATTTCGAAAGGGTTTAGATACTCATAAAAACTTGATCACTCAGAAGTTTGTCGTTTCAAAAATATTTACTTACGAAGGTTTAAAGCAAGCCGAGGTCCCGGAACTTTTAGCTGGAGATATCGGTGTTGTTGCTGGTTGTGAAGATGTTCAAATTGGAGATACCTTAACAAATTCTGAAAGTGGAGAGGTTTTGCCTCGTATTGTTGTTGAAACGCCAACGCTTGCCATGTTTTTTTCTGTGAACACATCTCCGTTGTCTGGGCAAGAAGGTGTTGCCATTCAGTCTAGGGGCTTGCGTGAAAGGTTGATCAGAGAAGTGAGAAACAACGTTGCTTTGAGATTTGAAGATACAGAAGTACCTGATCGTTTCCGTATTTTAGGAAGAGGGGAGTTACAGTTTGCTATTTTGATTGAACAGATGAGACGTGAGAGTTTTGAATTTATGGTAGGTAAACCCATCGTTCTTTAGCAATCCGGGAGTGGAAGTGGAAGGGTGCGTCTTGAATTTGATATTCCTTCTAGAGGGTTACTTGGTATGAGATCGCGGTATCTGACGGCAACCCGTGGCGAGGGGCTTTTTAGCACTCAGTTTTTAGATTATGGTCCTTACAAAGGAGAAATTCCTCACCGAACGAACGGGTCATTGGTGTGTGACCGGGCTGGATTGACGGTGGAGTATGGTTTGCACGGCTTAGAGGATCGAGGTGTTCTTTTTGTGGATCCCGGAGTTTCTGTTTATGAAGGCATGATCAAAGCTCACCAATATGCGTTCTACAAGTTCAGAGCGAGTTGATAATTTGATTAAAGCAACACAGATGTCGCTTGAACGGTGCATTGAATGGATCGATGAAGACGAGTGGATTGAAATAACGCCAAAGTCTATTCGGCTTCGAAAAAAAGTTTTATCTCTAAATCAACGCAGTGTCAGACGCGAAGAGCGCATATCATAATTTTTTCTATAATCAGTTTCATTTGATGATTAATCGTAACATTTAGATTTTGTACAAGGGTGACACAATCATGATGTGTGGCGCAACTTTGACATATTAAAATGACAAGTTTATGGAATTACAGATCTGTCCGGTTTAATTAAAAATTAAGCGATAGCTGTAAGTCAGGTGGGTGACGATTTGTAGAAGGTAGTTGACCTAAAAGCTTTGTCATAGGCTCTTTATGAAGGAGTAAAGTTCCAATGACAGCCATGAGATCAGGGGTTGAGAGATGGGTTCTAAAAGCCTTCTTAATAATTTGAATTAACAGATATGCAATTAAGGCAACTAAGACCTGAGCTTTGACAGCATTGACGCTAGTTCCAAGGAATTTTTTGATCTTCAAATATTGTTTCATTATTAAAGAACTTAAAACCCAAGCTTATGGAGCGAGAACCAGTTGCCATACATTTAGAGCTAATACTTTTAGATTCATTTTATCAACTTTGTGTTTTATTATATTTCAAGAATTAAGAAAAAAACTTGAAGGTACACGTCTAGCACAAGCTTATGTTTCAACCATCAGAGAAAGA
>JACOXK010000025.1 GCA_016182335.1 Deltaproteobacteria bacterium
CGAGAAACCAAATGCGACAACACACGGTGGAGTTGGCGCTTAAACTTCTCGAAGAAACACTGAAAAATTGGAGGTCTTAATGGCACATTCTGAAAAAATAGAAACGGACAAAACAAAAGCACTGGATCTAGCTGTCAGTGCTATTGAAAAACAGTTTGGAAAAGGGTCGATCATGCGCCTGGGAAAAGATGATCTGACTAGTTATAAAGTAGAAACAGTTTCTACTGGCTCTCTTGGGCTGGATTTGGCCCTGGGCGGCGGAATTCCTCGAGGCAGAATTATTGAGATATTTGGTCCTGAATCTTCAGGTAAAACAACACTAACACTCCACGTTATAGCTGAAGTGCAAAAACACGGAGGTGTTGCTGCCTTTGTTGATGCAGAACATGCCTTGGATGTGAGTTATGCAAGAAAGCTTGGTGTTAAAACCGACGACCTTCTTATTTCTCAACCAGATACAGGGGAGCAGGCCTTAGAAATTACAGAGGTCCTTGTAAGAAGCGGCGCCATTGATATTCTTATCATTGACTCGGTTGCGGCTCTCGTACCTAAAGCAGAGATTGAGGGTGAGATGGGGGATTCCCACATGGGACTTCAGGCACGCCTTATGTCTCAGGCTCTTCGAAAGCTTACAGCTGTAGTAGCCAGGTCAAAAACAATTATTATTTTCATCAACCAGCTTCGCATGAAAATTGGTGTGATGTTTGGCAATCCTGAAACAACAACGGGTGGTAATGCTCTGAAATTTTATTCTTCCGTGCGCCTGGATATTCGCCGAGTCCAAACTCTTAAAAAAGGTGAAGTTGCCGTGGGTGCTAGGACCCGTGTCAAAGTCGTAAAAAACAAGGTATCTCCTCCTTTTAAACAAGCGGAATTTGATATTCTCTACAGCACTGGCATTAACAAAATTGGAGAGGTTCTCGAAATTGCTTCGGAAAGCGATATTGTTCAAAAACAAGGGGCCTGGTTTGCCTATAACAACGAAAAATTAGGCCAAGGCCAAGACAATGCTTGTGATTTCTTAAAAGACAACCCTAAGATTTACAAGGAAATCTATAATAAAGTATTGAGTCACTATGGCGTAGCACGGCCAGTGACACCCGTAGCCGTGCCACAAGAGCCTGCTTCTGCAGAAAAACAAGCTCTCAAAAAAATTGCTGTTAAGACAAAATAAGCCATGAAGCTTGAAGAAGTACGCCTACTTTTTCTTGATTATTTTAAATCCAAGGGACACTCTGTCGTACCCAGTGCCTCGCTTGTTCCACATAACGATCCGACCCTTCTTTTTACAAATGCCGGCATGGTGCCCTTCAAAAATGTGTTCTTAGGAACAGAACGCAGGGATTACAAAATTGCAACTTCAGTTCAAAAATGCGTTCGCGCTGGTGGAAAACATAACGATCTTGAGCAGGTTGGCAAAACGCGACGCCATCACACTTTTTTTGAGATGTTGGGTAATTTTTCTTTCGGAGATTATTTCAAAAAAGAGGCTATTGAATATGCATGGGAATATATAACCAAAACTTTAAAGCTTGCCCCAGAAAGACTTACTGTTTCAGTTTATAAAGATGATCAAGAATCTTTTGACCTGTGGAACAAACACATGGGCATTCCACAAAATAAAATTTATCAATTTGGCGAGAAAGACAATTTCTGGCAAATGGCTGACACGGGCCCATGCGGCCCCTGCACCGAAATTTTTTTTTTTTTTTTAGCTAAAGCTGGGTGTGGCAAAAGTACTTGTGAAACGGGCTGTTCTTGTGATCGTTATGTTGAAATCTGGAACCTTGTTTTCATGCAATACAACAAAGATGCAACTGGGAAACTCTCGCCCCTTCCAAAACCCTGTGTGGATACGGGCATGGGACTAGAACGTGTCACCGCAGCTCTTCAAGGTGTTTTGAGCAACTACGAAACAGATCACTTTCAAAAACTAATTCAAAAAATAGAAAAAATAACTCAAAAAAAATATTCCTCACACAAAACAGCATTCCATGTTATTGCAGACCATATCCGAGCTGTCACTTTTTTGATTGGAGACGGGGTCATGCCTTCTAACGAAGGACGCGGTTACGTGCTGCGTAGAATCTTGCGCAGAGCTCTGCGGTATGGACACATGTTGGGGCAGAAAAAACCATTTCTGTATAAAATTTCCGAACAATTAATTCATTTAATGCAGCAAGCCTATCCGGATCTTAAAGAAAAGAAGAATTTTATTGAAAAGATAATTCTCACAGAAGAAGAAAAGTTTCTGGAAACATTGCAAAAAGGAATTTCCCTCTTTCTTTCTCACGTTCATGCTATCCGTAAAGCCAAAGCGCCTCTGTCATCCCCGCATTTAGCACGCAGTGCACTAGCGGGGATCCAGACTATCCTTCCAGGAGATATTGTTTTCAAATTGTATGACACCTTTGGGTTCCCTCTGGACCTTACAAAAATATTGGCTGAAGAAAATGAAATATCAATCGATGAACAGGGCTTTGAAGAGCTCTTGAAATTTCAAAAAGAACGGGCAAAAGGCACATTTCTGGCACAATCAAAATTTTCTCCTCTCTATGCAGAACTTGGAAAGAAGAAAATTAAATCTGTATTTGAAGGTTATAAAACTCTTAAAACGACATCAACTCTTCTTTACATTGTCAAAGACAATAAAGGTGTCACCAGCGCACAAAAAGGTGAAAAGGTTGAACTTATTTTCAACATAACTCCCTTTTATTCTCAGGCTGGCGGCCAAGTTGGAGATAAAGGTGAGATCACAAAAAAGGGAGTTACCATCCACATAGAAGACACTTTTTCACCACTTCCAAATCTCATTGTTCATAAAGGCCAGATTCAAAAGGGAACGATTAAATTAAAACAAAAATATGAATTAACTGTAGATTCAAAGCTTAGATTCTCCACAGCCTTGAATCATACAGCAACACATTTGTTGCACCATGCCCTGAGACATATTTTAGGCGATCATGTTAAACAAGCAGGCTCCCTAGTAGAACCTTCACGACTTCGCTTTGATTACACCCACTTTAAGCCCACAACGCCATTGGAAATCCAACAAATTGAAGATTTTATCAATACTAAAATTGGCGAAAATTCAGTTACGAAAACTCAAGTTTTAGATTATGAAGCAGCCCTTAAAAAGGGAGCTATTGCTATTTTTGAAGAAAAGTATGGCAATCGTGTACGATGCGTTCAATTGGGCACATACAGTAAAGAGCTTTGTGGAGGCACTCATGCGGCTTCTACGGGC
>JACOXK010000141.1 GCA_016182335.1 Deltaproteobacteria bacterium
AAAAAAATACATCATCCCAGATTCTAAGAAGAACTCATGACACAAATATTAAAAACCTATGGTTTCGGTTTGATGATGGACGGGTTGTCAAAAATCCAAACAGTTCCTTTGTCGATTTAAAAACTCTCCCTCCAGAGGACAAAACTATATTTGATTTAAATAGTTACGTTAAAGAGAAGGGAAATCAAATTGAAGTAACGGTTGGGCGGGGTTGCCCTTATAAATGTACTTACTGTTTTAATGAATCTTATTTTCAACTCTATCAAAAGGACAATCCTGAACTAAAAATTAAGGATTTTATTCGATTCAAAGATATGGATGTTATTTTCGAAGAAATTCATCAATCCCTAACACTCACAAAAATTCCCATAAGAGCACTTTCTTTTGTTGATGATAATTTTTTAATGAATGTTAGTTTCTTGAAAGAATTTTGTGAGCGCTACAAGAAAGAAATAGGATTACCCTTCGTAGTCAATGTTCATCCCTTAACATTGAACGAAATGAAGGGGGCCATGATTGGAGACGCAGGCGTTATCTCAATGAGGTTTGGTGTAGAATCGGGAAGTGAACGTTTACGAAAGCATATTTTAAACCGACAAACTCCTGAAGAAAAAATATTTCAAGCATTTGATATTGCACGAAAATACAATGTCATGCCAAGTTCTTATAATATGATCGGAATTCCCGAGGAAACAGAAGAGGACCTTATGGCAACCTTGAGTTTAAATGCTCGACTGTCTCCAGATGTTGTAAAGATGATGACTTTCTATCCCTTTCATGGAACGCGTCTCTATGAATATTGTGAAAAGAAAAATCTCATCGACTGGGATGTCAAAGAAAAATTGGATAATTATGATTCTGGAACGTGTCTTAAATTTTCAAAAGATTATCAGTTACTTTTGAAAAAAGTTCAGGTTATTTTTCCCTGGTATCTAAATACATTTGGTGGATATGACCCTCTAAGGCTTTATCAAAAAAATATCAATGACGTCTTGAAAATGAATGAAAAGGAATTTCTAGTATTTAACTACGACTCCATCAATGATGAACTCACAAAAAAAATGGAAGCCATTGGAGCTACTTTTTTCAAAACTAACTTTAATCGCAGCATTGCGATTAAAGTTCCTACTTTTTGGGAGCGCAGCTCCCTGCAACGCCAGCATGAGATCGCAGACCCAGGCGAGCAAATGTCTTAATCTTTACCCCAGATTTCAGAGAGACATTGCAGTTTGTCCTGAGGATAAATATAGCGAGAAAAAGAGTGATGATGACTCAATCCATTATCCCGTAAATTGTAAATGAACCTAGGCATATATTCTTCCAATTCACTCAAAGTCGAAGCATGGTAAACAGGGTTAGTATTATCATTTTGTATCTGCTCTGAGCACGCCTTTTCCAGAGAAGTCCCTAATACATGTTGATAGCGCCCTCCCCCTCCATACAGCAACACAGGAATCTTGTTTTGAAGCGCTTCCTCAAGCACCGTGGAAGAAAAACTTACGAGTAAATTTGTCTTTGCCAAAACATCTTGAAGGCTTGAAGTATCGTCCAAGATAATTCTTGGCGAGTGGGGCAAGAAATGAATTAGCGTTGCTCGATCAATATCTTTTGTTGCCCTGAACTTAATTCTTAAAATACACTCCGGCTGTTTCAAAATAACGTAACTTAAATCTTGCAGGGCTTGCACATACTCTTCTGATGTCTCATAAATAAAGCATCTTAAATTAGACTTCGTTTTTGCAGTACCGGCATGCGTTATGAGAAAAGGCCCTTCCGCCCCTTGCTCGCCTCTTTTAATAGGCAGTCCCCAGATGAGTGGACCAGTTCTCACCCCCCGATGGGGTATTTTCATGACTTTACTGTATTCTTCAGCCAAAGGAGTTTGTAAGGCAACATGAGAAAAAGGTCCATTTAATAATAAAGCCCCATGTTCTTTCCATTCTACATGTTCATATTCATTTTTTGGTGGGGTATGACTTCCGTGAGAAATAAGTATAGAAGAAATTTTTTTTGAGTTACAATACTGCGCAATCAATACATCATCATCTCTACACCCATTATTGATTATAGCCTGAGGACGAAGTACACAAATGAGCTTCCTTACAAATGTGAAACCAATGGCCAGACTGAAGAGATGGGGCACAATATCTTTCCGCAATTTAAGCAGCATTTCATCAGTCATGTTGATGTTTTTATAAACAAAAGAGAACCTTTGATTTTCGATCTTATCAAGAAATTGAGAAAATTCCTGTTGTAAATTATCTCTCTTCCTTCGCAATAAAAAAGCGCTCAAACCTAACACTTTTACAAACATGCGAGACTTAAGAATAAAGGGACCTGGAAGTTGAAAAAAAACTGTGTCCATCTTTTTTCTTCTCAATGTATTGATATATGTTTTGAGATTATAGAGTGGGCTTGTATAAAACACCCATGGAGATTTTCGATCAAAAAAAAGCCTTCTTATAAGCACATAACCCACATGAAGCAATGCCATAAAGGCTCTTTGTATTTTAAACAGATCAGCTTTTATTTTTTTTATATAACTACCTTCAGATGTATCCTGATTGCTCTTAACACATGAATGACGAAATAGAATTTCATTGGCCTTTGCAATTTTATTTAAAATATCAAACAAAAAAATATCTTCATATTCGGATAAGGGTTGTAATGACGCATTCAAAGGATATTTTATGCACCAGATGTGAGTCATTCTTAAATCTTGAATGATATGAGAGGTTATTTCAATCAACCATAAATAATAAGAAAGCGCATTTCTCATATGAAAATTCAAGGTTGACTGCAAGTCCAACATCCCCAAACAAGAACCTACATGCTGTGAATTGTCCTTAATGATTTGTAATATTTCTTTCGTTTTTTGATGAACGGCGACCCTTGACTGATACGAAAAATAATTCTCAGTATTTACAGTTTCAAACCCATGCAGCTGCGCGTAAGCCAACACTTTGGGCGAGTGAGCACAACAAAGTACTTTAAACTGTCTATGCAAGCCTTCACTAAGAAGGCAGCTCACATCCTCTTCTCTGATTAAAAAAGCTAACATCATGAATGAATCTTTTTTTTTCATGTTTTATGGTCACCCACTTTCCATTGGATTTTAAACTTCGGTTGATAGCATCAATGGCAGCTGTTGATACAAGTGCCTCCTGAAAAGTTGGCGCATCCTTAGAAACGTCTTCCAAGTTCAGTCTTTTTTTAGAAATGAGATAAGCGTCCGTCAAAAAGCTGTGAATACTGCGAATGCCATAACCGCTGTACCTTCGAAAACCATCAACACCATAACCCAGTGTAAAATAAGGATTTGGATCTTCAACACCTTTTTCGTCAGAAATGACGTGAACACCACGATATTTCTGGTCAGAGCTAAATTTTCCGCTTGTCCCAATGACTTGAATACGTTGATCTGAAAGAGCTGAAGACAAATTTGGGTCTACCCAATGTGTCAAAATATAGGAAAAAAAATGCAACCCTTGAAAACCCTTCCACTCAAGAACTCCCTGAATGGCATCATAGTTATTAATTCCCTTTCCCTTAAGCCATTTTTTCTGCCCAATGGCCATAGCTCTGACAGGTAAAGACCCTGTCAAATAATAGATGATATCGACGTAGTGAACGCCCAAATACTGAAATACATTAGTTTTAGAAACCCACGAACTAAAAGCCTCGTAAGGAATGTGCTTTCTCTGACTATATTCAACCACAAAGTACAGAGGAACCCCAAGTTTGCCGGATCTTAATATGTCCTTAAGCTTTATATTGGCTTCATCATAACGTTTATGAAACTCCACTGCGCAATATACTTTCTTTTTCTTTTGCAACTGACATAAGCTGATGGCTTCTTTAATGGTTGGAGTCAACGGCTTAGCCACCAATGTATGAAAACCGTTTGATATAGCATCGTAAGCAACTGTAAAATGTAAATGATCTGGAACCGCAATGATGGCTGCTTTAGGGACTGAAATTCGGGTCATAATCTTTTTATAATAATAAGGATCAGTCACATGAGAGGAAGGATGAAAACGAATGGGAAACTTCAAACCCATAGCCATTTGCAATTGCTGAATTCTAATTTTCGTTTGGTCCATTCTTTGGCCGTGCGTTCCTATAATATCAACGCAACCCTCAGGGTATGCTTTCTTCCACTCGCAGATGGCAGGCATGACGATTCCATATTCATCGGTGCCACGCCCGCTCACGTACATTCCTGAACCTATGACAACAATATTCATAACTCACTCATAGCCTGTCATAGCACCCAAATCAACATTGCTTTCATTCTATGACTCATATATTTCAAATATTATGTGCGGTATTTACGGCTACTTCGGCAACACCTCAAGCATTGATACCTCCCTCATTCTCAAAAAATTGTTACATCGAGGACCAGACAATCAAGGCGTGCACTATTTTAGCGAAGGTCTCTTTGCTCATACAAGACTCTCCATTATAGATACTGCTGACAGAGGACGCCAACCGATGTCCTCTGCCTGCGGAAATTATACAATCGTATTTAATGGCGAAATTTATAATTATGTCGAACTTAAGAAGAAAATCCGCAACTACTCATTTGTTACTGAAACGGACACTGAAGTTATTCTGGCTGCTTATATAAAATGGGGTGTATCCTGTCTGGAATATTTTCGAGGTATGTTTGCATTTGCAATTATGGATAGAGCTTCCAACCATGTGTTCTGTGCTACGGATCGTTTCAGTATTAAGCCTTTTTATTATTATCACGACTCTAGTACCTTTACTTTCAGCTCAGAAATAAAACCCCTCTTGATCACGAAAAAAAATATATCTCCCAATTACACCATGATTTATCATTATTTATCTTCTGGAGGGCTTAATTTTTCTCATGAAACATTCTTTGACAAGATTTTTCAATTACAACCCTCCCATTACTTGATTTTCAAAAAAGGGAAACTTTCAACACACCGGTATTGGGATTTATCTTATTCCGATGAAGTTTCTATATCAGTGGATCGCTCAACCCAAGAAATAAGGGAAAGATTAGAGGAGGCGCTACATCTTCACATGCGAAGTGACGTGGATGTGGGTTTAAGTTTAAGTTCTGGATTGGATTCTCATTATATTCTTAACTGGATGCGGCGCAATAAACCATCTTCAAAAATTTCTTGTTTTACATTTTCTTATCTCAACACCAATTATGATGAAGCTTTTTTAAATGAAAAATCCTTGAATCAGAATAAAGAGATAAACTATTTCATTACTCCAATACAAAAAGGCCATCTTATCGATGAACTCAAAAACGATATTTACTGGATGGAAGAACCTTCCCTGGGTTTAGCCACTCATGGTGCTTTTTTAAATTATCAAACGGCACATCATAAAAAAATGAAAGTTCTTCTTGATGGGCAGGGCGCTGATGAGATTTTTGGTGGCTATCAATATTACATGCATCATTATATTCGACATGTCTTTAAAGAAAATCCTTCGGAAGCACAGACCCTATATCAAAAGTTTAAGCTCTTTCACAATCAAGCTGGATTAGAGATAGATTCATTTACTGACATGACTCAAAAAAATCTGCCAAATCTTTATTTACAAGCTAATGACGCAACTTCCATGTCCTCTCATGATTTGTCAAATGATTTTAAAAATACTTTCAAAGAGAGCTTCATAAATTTTCAAGTAAATATTTCTTGCCCTGTGAAAAAAGCTATGTATCTGGATTTATTTTATTTGAAAATCCCACGACTGTTGCGATTTCAGGACAAGTGTTCGATGAGTCAGAGCATTGAAGTTCGGGTTCCATTTTTAGATCACCGCCTCGTTGAATATCTTTTTAATTTACCAACTCAACTTCTGCTCGAATCTGGTCAACCAAAATTTCTCTTACGCAGCCTGGCACATAAATTCAATCTCAAACATTTAATTTCAAAGCCTAAACTCTATGTTTCAACACCTCAAAGAGAATGGATTAAAAATTCAAGAGAGCTTATTCTGGATCGTCTTCACTCTGCATGCCCAGAAGTCAAGGCCATTATGGATATCGAGAAGCTTAAAGAGAAGTTCATCGCATATTGTGAATCCGACACATTAGGCAATTCTTTTTTTATATGGAAATTTTTGAATATGGATGTTTGGTTTGAGCTCTACCATGATTCAAAAGAAAATAGACAATTAAATGTCGAGGGGTGGCATGGGTTGGGGGCCCCCCAATGAGCGCCTGCAGACTTACTGGTCGAAGCCGTCGATTGGGGGTAACCCATGACAGGACCCCTCAACCATTTCTCAAACAATATTTAGAATTAACGGATCAGATTCTTAAAAATAATCCAGATACGAGTTGGTTATGCTCCCATATTTTAAGCCGTCATAAGACAATTTCGAATCTTCCAAATTTATTAAAAAACAAGATTGCCACGGCCTACGGAGTTGGACCCTGTGCAGAGCGCAAGCGAAGTACTGAGCTACTCGCGAAGGGCACGCTTCGAAAACCTCGCCTTAACATAAACGAATGGATGTGTAAGATATTACATCACTCTGGGTGGATAGGCTCTATGACCTATCGCTGTGGACTTTCGATTTTAAGAAAATCAATTTCTACTTTTTATCTAAAGAAAAAATTTGTGCAACTTCAAAAGAAGCAAAACCTCCCTCTTTACGTTATCAGTTCCATTATTTCAGAACATTCTTTTTTGAATCAAAAATATCACGATGCTTACTTTCCAGGTTTAAGCTCCCATTTAGAGCAACAATTTCAAGTTCTCAATTTTGTCAAAGTAGATACATTTTACAGAAAAAATATTCATTCTATGGCAACAAATACGCAAAACTATATTTTCCCAATTGAGTTTTTTCTTTCTTATCAGGATATTGTTCAATCCTTTCTAAAGTTATTATTTCACAAACGCATTCAAGGACGGTTCTTTTTCAATGATCACGATGTTTCAGATCTCATTCGACAAGAGGTTTCAAGAACATACAATGGACACATTCCTTATGAGCAATATTTATTTTTCCCTTCTGTCAAAAATCTGTGTAGAAAACTTAATATACATACTTTTTTAACGACCTATGAGGTCATGCCTCGAGAGAGAATGAGTATCAAAGCACTGCGCCTATTTTCACCTAAAACTAGGATTTTGGGTTATCAACACTCTGTGATTTCTCAGGCAAGTGCCAGTGTTTATGCCTCCCCTTATGAAGTGGCCTGCAACTGCACTCCAGATAGAATCGTTACAACAGGTCCTGAACCCAAGAATATTATGACAAGATATGGATACTACCCAACAGAACGTATTCAGATAGGTGGGGCTTTACGTTTTCAAAATCTGTATCAAAATAAAGAGTTTTTTAATAAGACGACTACGAAAAATGTTCTCATCCTCTTACAAGACGCCCCTCACATGGAGCTCCTTCTCAGCTGCTTAGCTCATCAAGGATTAGAACAAAAAGGCTATCGGTATTTTCTGCGCCCTAATCCAGCCTTTGTACATAATATTCACCAAAAGAAATTGCTTGTGAGATATCACAAACCCCCATTTCATATTTCTAGTGCTAAAAGTTTGAATGAAAATTTAAGATCTGCTGATGCTGTTATTTACTGGGAAACGGGTGCCGCCTTAGAAGCATTGTGGTTTGGAAAGCCCGTCATTCATTTTGATTTTAGAGATGCTTTGAGCTTCGACCCTCTCTTTCATTGCCCCCATCTGAAATGGACTATGAATTCTGATACAAAGCTTATAGATTTACTCAAAAACATCGAGCACATGGATGTTACTCTGTTTCATCAACAGCAACAGTTGGCTAGAGAATATGTACAGAGCTACTTTTCCAAGCCAACCCAAGAAACACTACTGTCGCTCATTCATTAACAGATACTTAAAAAACTCTATTTTTTTGAGATTTTTTTCTTTCCAAGTGTTATGCTGCCTTTTTCATTTCAAAATAAAGATTCATTCCCAAAATATAGGCGATGTAATGAAGTTGCTCAAAGTTCTTGTTGATTATATTTGGGTTTAAAAGCCTTTCAACTTGCATGTCAGACGTTTTAAGTTGCCTGGCTAAATATTTTTTAGAAATCCCTTTTTCCCTCATTTTTAATTTTATATCCGCAATAAGCTCTTCGATTTCAGTTTGATATAAATAGTCAGGATCTTTCGATAATAAGAGAGGAACATCGTAAGGAACAAACTCTCTTTTGCCATCCTCCTTTTCTAGAACGAAAGCATGTCCACTGGATTCTGGATCCACTGTTGCATTTCGAAGATTGGATATAATCCCTATCTGTCCATAGTGAACAGTGATTTTTTTTTTATTGGAATAAGTTAGCGTAAGTTCTTTTTTTCTATTGTTCAAAACAATATTTAGAATTCTCAACTGACTCATATTTTTTTCTCCTTCTTCAAAGTAGCTAATATCTTTTTTAATCTATTACTCACGGCGCCCCTCAGTGGAGATAAATCAGAAACTCTCACTTTTGCTATAAGTTTTCCATCTTCCAAAACATGAACATGCTTTGGATCATGATCTCCTATCCAAAAGTAAATTGTATAACCACCTCGCTTGACCTTCCCCATCAAGAGAAACACTATCAATTTTGATAGCACTTGTAAACATCACTTGTCCTCTCAGTATAGTATTTTCAACTCAATACCGATACAGAGATAAAAAGGGGGGGGTATGACAAACAAGAGCACTATACTAGTTTTTGCTGTTTTGTTTTTGGCTGTTGGAGTAGTAAGTGTGTATTGGTATTTTAAAAGTGTAAAAGAAGGAAATCTCAATCTCGAAAGAAAAATTGCCGCTGTTGGTGAAGGAGTTCAAGCAGGAAATTACTTTATCGACCATCTTCCAACATTTACCGATGTACGCAAAGATAGGTTTCTACCACATGAGAAGGGAGATATAGTGAATCAGTCTTCTGTATCTAAGTATTGTGACCCGGCAAAACCACTGAACTTCGCGGTGGGTGAGGATGGGGTGTACTATTCCTGTATCCGAAGAACAGAATAGAGTTTATTAGGTATCTGTTAATGTAATCTGTAGAAGTACCGTACTTAGGGCTGCAAAAGGAAAACTCCCTGATCTCGAGGTAATTCTGTATGCTGACTCTCTTGAACAATTTTACCGTTGGAAAGCTCAATAATTCTATCCACATAATGAAGAGAAGAGAATCTATGCGACACTGTGATCACGGTTTTATTTTGTAAAAGATTTGTGAGCCCCTTTTGAATGATAGCTTCTGAATTCACATCCAACGCTGATGTCGCCTCATCCAGAACTATAATGGGACTCTTTCTTAAAATAGCCCTGGCAACAGCAATTCTTTGCCTCTCTCCCCCAGAAAGCTTTAATCCCTTATCACCCACAACGGTGTCATATCCCTGTGGCAAATTTTTTATAAACTCATCCGCATAAGCTAAGTGAGCTGCACTTTTGAGCTCTTCCTCAGATACATTTGAAAGTCCAAATCGAATATTCTCAGCAATTGTATCATGAAAAATAAAACCCTCTTGGCTCACAAATGACAAAATCGAAGCTCTATCTTCTGGATTTATGTCCAGAAGTTCAATGTCATCAATGAGAATACGACCCGAACTTGGGGTAAATAGCCAAAAAAGTAAATGCAGAAGTGTCGATTTACCAGAACCGGAAACTCCAACAAGAGCTACTTTTTCTCCCTTTGTTACTTGAAATGAAATATGTTCAAGTCTGAAGGAAGCATTGCGAGCATATTCAAAACTCACATTTTCAAATACAATCGCTTTATTAAAATTTTTCAATGACACAGAACCAGCATGCACTTGAGGTGGTCGATTTAATTCCTGGAACAAAAGTTCTACATCGGGCAACTCTCCCATAATCTGCATCATGGAGCGACCAAACATAGCTAAAAAAGGCAGAATTCGATAAATACCTAGCGCATACACTCCCATAGGTGCTAGCTGTTGCAGAACAACCGTGGGCTCACGACTTGTAAAAAAATAAACATAAATGGCCATAGCGGCGATCACAAATGTAGGAACAATATGTGCAAAACTATCAGGTACTGCCAGCCAAAAAAAATCGCGAATAGTGAGCTCTCGAAAACGCATAATAGGCTTCGAAAATTTCTGAATCCACAATGTTAAGACATTAAAAATACGTATGTGCTTAATCCCATCAATAAATTCATTCACGACCACTGTGGCTAGCCTTCTTTGACGAGTCCTTTCAGCACCGATGAGATAGGATATTTGCTCAGACATTTTCTTGGATATAAAATTAAATCCAAGAGCTCCAATCATGAGAAGCAATGTAAGTTTCCAAGATAATAGGAATAAAAGCACCCCCACTGTCATGGTCATAGTGATGGCTTTGAGTAGCTCTGGAATATAGTACAAACACCTGGCTAATTTGCCAGGAGAGACCATGAGGCGATAGTTCAAATCTCCCTGTTTTTCTTGAAGAAAAAAATCAAAACTCATATGCCCGTAATGGCCAAATAACTGTCGCTGAATTTGGGTTGAAACATGAATGGATCCGTAGCCATTGAGAACTTGTCTGGCAAAACCCAATATTTCTTTGATAATCAAAACAATAAACATCAATAAACATGTATTAAGAAAAGGGGAGTTAAACGGGAATAAATGAATGATCTTCTCCAAGACTTGGTAGTAAGTGCCCTTTGTCGACACATCATTGAATGCTGAAAATGCTGATTGCAAGAGAGGTAAAAAAATGGAGATATTTAAACTTTCAAAACAAGCATAAAGAATCGTAATTACAGTGAGGGCCCCATAAATAAGTGAATACTTTTTTAGAAAAAAACTCAAGGCTTTCATTCCGCTCCCAAGTCATATTCAATCAAATTCTTGTTTTTTTGACTCTGTAAATAAGCTTCTGCCATCCTAAAATCGTTTTCTGTCTTGATGATAAGAGAGCTCTTGTGACTCACCGGATAATATCCCACACGGCCACAGAGAAGACCATAACCTTGCTTTTCGTAATTTCTTTTGAAAGCCTCGCACCTCCACATCATCACCGAATAGACAAGTGCCTGAATGGACTTAAGATCCTGCGTTCTTGAAAACCTTTCTTCAATTTTGAAATTAATGGGTTTTTGATCGTATAAGCAATGTACTTGTTCGTTTTTGACCGTCATCAACGAATCTAAATGAAACTCTTGAAAATAGCGAACAACATCTGCCACTTCACTTCCTGTTTGCAGCGGTGACGTCGAATTCACCCAGGCAAGAACTTCACAGGGATGCTTTTGAATAAAGTCGTACACTACTTCATCAGATTGAGTTTCAGAACTTCCAAGTGATATGGGACGCTGATAAAACTCAATTCCATGTCTTTGAGCAATGGGAGCAAAAAAATCTGATTCAGAATTCAAAATAATCTTATCAAAAACTTCTGATTGCTGTGCAGCGCAAATAGCATAAGAAATCAAGGGACGACCATCTAATAATGCAACATTTTTCTTCTTAAAACGCTGGCTTCCTAACCGCGCAGGTATCATTGCAATTATCTTACAACTCACGCCTTGACACTCCTCTTACCACAGAACACAAGCCACCCATAATAGTAACGTACTAATAACGTTTGAAGCTTATGTAAAAAAAGGATTGGAAGTTTCATAACTCCATTCACCGTAAGATAATTTTCTAATGGCATGTTTGGAATAGCTAACACAGACAGAGCTTTGCCAAGCAGACCTCGCTGGACTCTTTTCTCACACTCTAAAGTAGGGTGAGCAATGCATCGAATATACTCATCTCCATAAGTAACAGAAAATCCATTTTTTTTTAGTAAATTTATCAGACTTTTTAGTTCAAAGTGAAAAATATGTTCAACATCAAAATAGTTCGTTAAATTAGAAAACCCCTGTAATCGCACCCCTGGCACTTCAATAAAAATCCACCCTTGAGGCCCCATATTTTTTAAAATATACGTAAGATACGTATCTACATCTTCTAGATGCTCCAAAACATGAGAAAGAATGAATAAGGAGGGCTTCTTTTTTGAAAAGTTATATTCTATAAGTTTTTGACTCGTTGCCGCAATTCCCATCCTATTGGAAAACTCTTTTACAGTCTCATCACATTCAAACCCCAATACGTCAAAACCTGCATTTTTCCATGGCAGAAGATTTGCCCCATCATAAGAACCTAATTCACAAATCAAGTCCTGCTCACTTCTTAATTTAAAAAAATTCTTGAGAAAATAATAACGAGGATAGGCATGTTCTTTAACACGATCCTCAAAAAGATTCTCTCTCTGATCGTCTTTTTTCCCACGATGCAAACGAGAGAGATTATTGTAATAGTGAATAAGAAAATCAGAATCCCACTTTTGCAGCCGAAAACATCCCTGGCAGTTCTTGCATATCACAACATCATAGTGAAAAGCCTCGACTTGAATAGTGCTTAGTTGTTTAAATATCTGCCCACCACAAAAAGGGCAATGACTTCGACTAACCAAGTAAATACCTCACATCCGTGCTTGGCGTCATGATGACGCGTTTGAAAACCAGGTTGTTTTCTTCAAATCGGTTATAACCGTGGATATTAGTAAAGCAACCTTGATATCCTGTATGAAAAACATGTTGAATCAAATCATTGTTCCAATCTTCAGGACCACCGTAGGGGAAGGCAAAAAGTCTGCATTCTTTATTTGTTTGCTCCTCAATCATTCTTTTACTTTCAGATATTTCTTCATGTGCTAAATTTGGATGAAGAAATGCCAGACTGCTATGACTTTTACTATGAGATCCCACTTCAAAATGATCCCGAGTTAATTCAACAACTTCACTCCAATTAAGGCAGCGATCCGCGTCATTTGTTTTCGAAAAATCAATTGAAAAATCTCTGTTTATCCTTTCTAATCGCTCCTCTTCAGACAAAGCCTTATATTGATAAAGAATACGCATTATTTTTTGGGGCAGTAGCTGATCTTTAAATTTGTTCATAATATACCAATCCCACAGGGGTTTATTTCGACCCATTGAATCTGTACAAATAAAAAAAACACCAGAAACACCTCTCTTCTTTAAAAAAGGTGCTATGTATTTTATGCCATCCACATATCCATCATCAAAGGTTAAGATAAATTGAAGAGAAGGCACTTCTTTCAAGCCTCTGCTTTGTTCAAGATAGTCCTGAAAAGAAATAATGGGTCCTTGTTGTAAAATAGAATCTATCTGATTCTCAAATGTGTGAAAAGGAACAACCATATCCATAAAAGAAGACTTCTCACAAGGGAGTACACGATGATAAATCAAAACAATTATTTTGCAGGATCGGTCTTGATACAAATTTCTAAAATGATTAGCTTTTCTCAACACGGGACGCACAACAGACCGATAATATTCTCTCAACATAGTAGGCCTATGCTAAACTCATCTTGAAAAGGCGTCAAAAAGGTTTGCGTGTGAGAAATGCTCTATGCTAAGTTAATTTTAGAATTTAAATAACACAAAAGGAGACTAAAACCATGGGCAATGTTTTAAAGGGCAATTTTAAGGTTAAAAAGCCTGTTCAAATTAAAAGTAAGAATGAACAAAAATCTTTTGAAGAGACCTTTAAAGAGAGAGTTCTGGCTTCTTTGGGGGGAAGTATGGTGTATATTGAAAGAAATAAGTTGAAATGGGACGGTGAAGAAAGTGAGTGATTGGTTTTCACGCATTGTAGATGAAATGCCGCAAACAGGGAAAAAAACGCATGCCGCAGTGATTGTGAAACATGCAAAGTTCAATCAACCTTATGTCCGTCAAAATTTAAACCATTTAAAACCACTGCCTCTAATAAAATCTCAATCTGCAATTGTTGTGAGTGCAGGCCCTAGTGTCCGCAGAAAAAAGTCTTTAGAAAAAATCAAGAAATCTAATTATCAAGGCACCGTCATCTGTGTTGATGGTTCGTATATTGCATGTCTGCAAGCAGGCATTATTCCTGATTTTGTACTTTCTTTAGACCCCCATCCCACAAGAATGGTTCGTTGGTTTGGAGACCCACATTTTTTAGAGCATATTCAAAACGACGATTATTTCGATAGGCAAGATCTTAACATAGAATTCCGCAATAACAGCCTTGCACAAAATGAAAAGAATATCGCTCTTGTCAATAAGTTGGCACCACAAACAATAGCGATTGTAAGCACAACAACTCCAGAAAACATGCGCCAAAGAATTCTTGAAGCACAATTCCCCTGCTTCTGGTGGAATCCTCTTGTGGATGATCCATCACATCCAAAGAGTTTGACAAGAAAGTTATATGATATCAATCCAATTCCGTGCCTCAACACAGGCGGCAATGTGGGGACATCCGCATGGGTTTTTGCTTGCGAAATTTTAAAAATACCCAAAATTGCACTTGTGGGTATGGATTTTGGCTATTATGAAGAAACACCTTTTGAGCAAACCCAAACTTATTATGAACTCCTGGCTCGTATTCCAAGACAAGAAAAAATCTCTGAGTGTTTTAAATATTTTAAATTCCCTTTGACGAAAGAAATATTTTACATAGACCCACCCTATTACTGGTATAGGAATAATTTTTTAGACCTTTTTCCTTTATCAAAGTCTGAAACCTTAAACTGTACTGAGGGCGGCACTTTGTTTCATGAAAAGATGCTGTGTACTCACCTGGAGTCTTTTTTAAAGAGTCATGGCTAAAATTCTTCTGATCAATCCAGTTATTCGTGAAGAGGATGCCCCGAAACACATTCCTTACGGCCTAAGTTTGCTGGCAGCTATTGCCATGCACAACGGGCATGACATTCAAATTTATGATGCAAATGCGTGGCGTCTTAATGACGACACACTGAAGGATGTCATCAGTGCAGAGGATTGGGACGTTATTGCCATTGGAAGCCTCACGACTGCTTATCAAAATATTAAAAAAACAGTTCGAATCTGTAAAGAGATGAACCCTCAATCATTCCTTATCCTAGGAGGGGGAGTGCTCACAAGCATGCCAAGAGAAATCATGACGTGGCTTAAAGAGGTTGATTTAGGCATTGTGGGTGAGGCCTTTGTTACCTGGCCGGAAGTGCTCCACAAAATTGATCGCAAAGATTATGACTTTAGAGATACAAAGGGAGTTTGTTATCGCAATGCATTTTGGGAACCAATTCTTACACCCGTGCGTGCTAATATTCCAGATCTGGACGTTCTACCATACCCGGCTTGGGACTTACTTCCATTAGATATTTATTTTAATAACTCCCAATTATTGTTTAGCGAAGATGCATTTACCTCGAAAAAACGCATTGATGTCAATGGAAGTATCGGATGTAGCTTAATTTGCCGCTACTGTTGGCATTTAGGAACCTCCGGGGACATGATCATCGAAGCAAATGAAAACCAAGTTAATGACGTACGCTTTACCTACGGAAGAACAATTCGATACCACAGTCCAAAATATATTGTCGGCATGATTAAAGAGCTTGTCAGTAAATACAAAATAGATTTTGCAAGCTTTATCGACGAAAATATGATGACAATGGATGTGTATAGTAAGCGAACCTGGATTTTTGAGCTCTGCCAATTATGGATTCAAGAAGGGCTGCAGCCAACATGTCGAAAATTTAATGTCAAACATGATGAAAATTGCAAAGGAGTTCACTGGGGTGGCACAAGCCATGCTGGTCTGGCACTTCAAGAAACACTAGATGCCATGTACAAGGCTGGATGTTCTCACTTGGTATATGGTATCGAATCTTTTCATCCAAAGATTCTAAAGCAACTTGGAAAGGGATCTAGCGCCAGAGGTAATATTGAGGGCATAAAGAAGTGTCTTAAGAGCGGCATCGTTCCTTTACCCAATATCATTATTGGTTTTCCTGAAGAAT
>JACOXK010000026.1 GCA_016182335.1 Deltaproteobacteria bacterium
TTTTCCAACGTTTTTTTCAAGTAGAGGATGATGTCACATTCCCACGTATTCAGACACTGATAGGACAAGCCTTGATTTCTAGACATCTTACCCCTAAAGAATTGCAAAACCTTGAATTAATTTTATGCAACAAGCCCTACTCTTTGAATGATGCTCGACAAAAATTAATAGAAGCTGGATTTACACAACAAAATTCTGAATTTGGAAAAATTGAAGCGGATGTTTTGCTAGGAACAGGCTTTTTTACTGACTGCTACAAGTTATCCAACAGGACCCACCGCTAACATTGTTTTAAAAACTCAAGTAAAGCAATTTTGTTTTCCTTCCATATTCTATCAAAATCTGTTTTTTCAGGAACCTCAAGCGTAATAGTTGGAACGTGTCTCTCCTCCCCTATCCATTGTCCGAGCTACCCAGGAGTTGCATACCCAATATGAGAAGTTACAGGATATCCATTATTCTCAGATAATACTCTGGCTAAATCTTCTGCTGGTCCATCAAAATTCACCTGAGGAATCCACGAGTGAACGGAAAGAATGACGCCTGGAGGATATTTCTCGATAAGTTTAACGATGGCCTCTACTTCAGGCTCAGAAGCAGATTTTGGACCGGGATAGTTTTTTTCCAGCTCATAGTGAGCACTCCAATATCGGCTTGGAAAATTTCTATTCAGATCAACTTTGGAAGCATTCACTCTTGTTTGTGCCTCTAATCCGTCCGGGTTAAGCTTTGGCACAATAATGTAATGCTTGGATAGTTTCAAAAATTTTGGATATTTTCGAAGAAACTTGATGAGTCTTTCTAAGACATCAACACTTTCTGGCTCATCGCCGTGAATGCCTCCATAAATATGAACATGATGCGATCCCTCTCCGCATTCATAAGAAACAAGAGGTTTTTTTTTAACACTATATCCAATAATTGATTCTTTCATTAGAGCGGTATTTGATGGATCAGAGTTAAGTATTGCCCCAAAACTTCACCTGTAAATACAAGAATCACTGCTAAATAAAGAATGCCGATAGCTGAATGGTTGGATGGAATCTTAATTGTCATTTCGCTGCCAAATGACAGAACAAGAGGAATGAAGAGCCCTATTCCAAACCTCACATAGAGAAGAATAAGATTGTGCTCAAGAGGAAAAACCTCACCGAACTCACTAACGTATCCAAGCCTCCAAGTCCAAAAAACAATACCTGTTACAAAAATCTTAAAAATAACAGAAAAAGTAAATACATGCCCCATATACTTGAGATACTTAATAGGAAGCTTGTGAAAAACAAAGAACCAATGACAGAGCATCATGGATGTAAATACAGAACCCACAAGTGCCACTGATGCAAAAGCTTGTGAAAAATATAATATTCTTCCAACAGCCTCTTGAGAGGTGCTTAAAAACTCTCCATGCAGGTACAATCCAACCACCATGAGCAAACCACTTAGTATAAGAGAATACCAAGCTAGAAAAAATTTGTGGGAACTTATAAAAAAATAATAAATAACAAGGCCTACCAGTATCACAACATAGACATAGGAAAACAAAGGCAAGGAACTGTCTTCAGAAAAAAAATGATAAAAGTGGAGAATCAATGCCCCACCCAGCGCTATCATTGAAAACAAAGACTGAGACGAAAAAAACCTAAAACCAATAGTTTGTGCAGGAAGAAAAATTAATGAAAAAAAACACCCAAATGAGAAAAGAACGAGAAATTGAAACAAGATGTCTTTAAACGATAAAAGATCCAATTACCTCCATTAAAAACTATTTCTTGAGTATTTTCAATAAATACAAGTTGACTTAATGAACTTAAATAGTTAGATAGTCTAACTATTAGGAAAACTAAGCACCTAAAAGGGGGAAAAGCCATGTACCAACCAGATCCATACAATCACGTCCTTTTTAATTTTATTAAACTGGTCAACGAAACCGAAGAACAGGCATTTCAGAATGAAAAACTAGCCAAAGGGCTTACCTTTACTGAAATCCACGTGATCTACCAATTAGGAAAGTATGGATCTCCACAACCCATGAATATTATAGCCCAAGATCTTGAAATTACTCAATCTTCTCTTACTGCACTGGTCAATAAAATTGAAGATAAAGGTTTTTTAAAACGAGTCCGGGAGCACGAAGACCGGCGTATTGTTGAACTTAAGCTTACCGCCAAAGGGGAAACTCTCAATCAGTTTCACACCCAATATCATAAAAATCTTCTCAAAAAAATCAGATCAACTCTAGACCAAAAAGAGACAGAACTTTTCTTTCAATATATCGAAAAATTAAATCGTGCCATCAAAGTACCCATTACTTTGGATACTCTTAAACCAGGTCAATCAGCTAAAATTGAATCCATTCAAGGTGAGGGCTCTATCAAAAAACGCCTTATGGAAATGGGGGTTCTTCCTGGGACAGTTTTGAAACTTCTTAAAATTGCACCCTTAGGAGACCCTCTTGAGATTCAAGTTCGTGATTACCTCATTTCCATTAGAAAACATGAAGCGTCACAAATTGAAGTGGGATTGTTTGAAGGTTCTACTATATGACACATATTGCCCTTGCTGGAAATCCTAATTCTGGAAAAACAACACTGTTTAACGCCTTAACAGGAAGTCACCAAAAAATTGCCAATTACGGTGGAGTCACCGTTGAAAAAAAAGAAGGTTTTTTTGTCAGTTCTAAGGGCAAGAAAATTATTATTTTGGATTTACCAGGAACGTATAGCCTCAACGCTTCTTCACCTGACGAGCTTATTGCCCAAGAAGTTCTTTTAGGGTTACGCAGTGACGTTCAAAAACCCAAAGCAGTGATTGTGGTTGTTGACGCTGACAACTTAGAGCGAAATTTATATCTCACTCTTCAACTCAAAGAAGTTGGAATTCCTATCATCATGGCCCTCAACATGATGGATGTTGCCCAGCGTCATCAAAAAACAATCAACGTTGATCTTCTATCCAAAGAGCTTGGTATTCCCGTCATACCAATGGTTGCACGCTCAGAACTAGGCCTCGAAAAACTTAAAAATTTTTTAGAAGAAGAAAATTTTGAATCTGAGCCTTCTAAAAGAAAGTGGATCCTCTCCCGCCCTCTTGAGGAACTTTGTTCAAGGCTTGTCCAAAAACTTGTTGAGGAATGTGACACTTCCAAAGTAAGTGCTGATTATTATGCAAGAGAACTTTTAAAAAAGAAACATTCCAACCGTTTTCAGTTGGAGA
>JACOXK010000027.1 GCA_016182335.1 Deltaproteobacteria bacterium
CAGATTTACCTGCTATTTCTTGTTACCCGTCCGAGCTTAATCAGGTGTTTATGAATCTTTTAACCAACGCCGCACAGGCGATTCAAAAGAAGGGGGATATTTGGATCACTACAAAACACGAAGAGGACCAGATTTCTATAGAAATAGAAGATAACGGTTGTGGCATTGAAAAAGAACATTTGGAACATATTTTTGATCCTTTTTTTACAACAAAAGATGTAGGGTCTGGCACAGGTTTAGGGCTTTCTATCACTTATAACATCATCAAAAAGCACAAGGGTGAAATCGCTGTAACCAGTGAAAAAGGAAAAGGAACAAAATTTTCTATTCTTCTTCCATCCCCAAGACGTAAAAAAGCCGCCGCTTAAACAATTTTTGAAAAATTTCAGGCGTCCGCTTCAAGCGCACTTTGACAGAATTCTAAAATCACATCAAAACTTTTTATTTGAATACCTGGTAAACTTAGGGCATTCTTACCTTTGTCATCCCGAGCCTGTCGAGGGATCAATATTAAGATGAATTAGGCACCAACTGTCATTGCGAGCCGAACGAAGTGAGGCGTGGCAATCTCGCCCCGATTAGCAGGATGTAAGTCACTCCTAAAATCGAATGCAAGGATAGCATTATTTTTGGGAACAGATGCCGTTTAATTCCTACAAGCGGGACAGTCAGAACAAGGTTTGTTAACTGTAAACGAATTCTTTAAACATTTAATTTGATGTTCATCCAAAATAGGGACAGCAATTTTTCCATTAGGAATAACAGACATAATCTTAGGCTTTTGCTCAGTTCCTCCACAAATTGATATAGAAAGAATTTTTCCTGTGTTATTTTTTGTATATTCATGGAAGAATCGTGATGATATGTCACTTAAAGTGAATAAAACGTTTGAGTTTTTATCAGAAGATTCATTTAATGATACACATTTGATATCTCTGTTTGAAAGTATTTCTGTACCATTATGATCTCTAACGGAAAATGCATTTGATATATAACCATTAGAAGCTCTTTGATTGAAACATGAGACAAGACCAAGATTCATAAGTAGCATAAACAAGATCAAAATAAATTTTATACAAAATATCATCAAGTAAACACTGGCTGTTGCCAGCCAAAGCTCCTTACAGAACCGTACGTGCGCGATTTACGCATACGGCTCTTCAGACTACGATTCAAAACAGAATCAGATAGTTGAGTACAGTGAGTCCGAAAACTGTTTCCACTGACGGGACTTGATTCTTGTCCATCTCACCCGCTGGCTTATACAAATTTATCTTGGCGCACATACCAAAAAATAATAACACGGGGATTAGATCTTTTTCAACTTATTTAAGTAGACTCACTTCTATCCTCATAAGCGGTTAATCCTAGAGATATAATAGAGGGGACACTCCTGAGGCTTTGCTTAGTCAGGAGGTGTTCCCCTCCTTTTTTTTCTTTTTGGTTCTTTTTCTTTTTAAATTTTAAAATTATCTAAAATAGCAGCCTGTGGATAAGTACTTCTCATGCAAAAGAGAAGACGAAAAAAGCGGTGCTTTTTTTGCCATGGGTACTATTGGGCGCAGCCTGAGCTTAAGGAAAAGCAATACACCTGTGGTAAGAAGAGCTGCCAAATGGAGAGGCGCAATTTGAATGGAAAGCGGTGGCGTAAAAAAAATCCTTTATTTCAGACAAGCCATTGTGTGGCTAGTGAGATTTATAAAAAAGAGCATCGCAAGTGGAAGCAAAAATATCGGCGCGAGCATCCGCAGTACGTAGAAAAAAATAAGATTTACGTCAAGAGAAGCAAGCTTAAAGGTAAGTCCATCGAATCGCAGAAATTGGATTCTTAAAGTTATTTCATAGAGTTGCGCTTCTTAAAAGTAAGTCCATAAAATCGCGCTCGCTTTGTTTGTATGATTTATGGCAGAACATTTTTTGATGGGTGTGTTTTATAGGTTGAGCACAGTCAAAGTAGCAGAAAATATTTTTTATAAGATTGAAGGCGAAGCATCACAATTGATAGAAGATGTAAATAAATTTTTTTTATGCTTCTTGCTTCAGGGCAACTCACATAAAACCGTAGCAACTTATGGTTATGATTTACTTCACTTTTTTACGTGGTTAAAAGCTTCTGATTTTGTCTTCAAGGATATCAAAGAGTTCGATCTCTATGAATATATCAAGCATCAACGCGAGCAGAAAGCAGCGCCAAGAACTATCAATCACAGGTTGTGTTGTGTTCAGCAATTTTACAAATTCTGTTTTGGTGAGTCTATGCCTGGGGGGCGCTATACACTGCGCCCTGTCTCTTTTTACAAGGGACAAAATGTGCCAGTCAATATGGGAATCCTCCCTAGAAGACGTGTAAGAAAAATGCTTCGAGTCAAAGTACCGTATAAGATTATCCAGCCCTTAGATGTGGAAGAAATTAAAAACTTCATTCGTTCGATTAAAAAACATCGTGATTTGGCAATTGTTTATCTTATGCTTCACTGTGGGTTAAGATCCCTTGAGATTTTAAATCTTAAGCACAATGACGTTTCTTATTTTACTCGGGAGGTCATCATACAGGGTAAAGGCAATAAAGAAAGGCTGGTGTACTTGCCAGATATTGTGCTTGGAATTTTAGATAAATATCACCGATATGAAAAACCAGAAAACTGTGATTCTCAGTATCTCTTCGTGGTTCTTAAGGGTAAAATCAGAGGGCAACCCATGACACGCGCTGGGCTTCGTGAAGTCTTTAGGTACAAGAGAAAGATCAGCGGGATTAAGAAAGCAAATCCTCATCGTTTCAGACACACTTGTGGAGCTGATTTAGTTCGAGCTGGTGTTTCCCTCCGAGTGATTCAAACAATTTTAGGACATGAGAATATCAATCAAACGACAACTTATACCAACATCTTCCAAAAAGATGTCAGAGAAGAAGTTTTTAGAGCCTACGAAAAAATGAAAGGACGTTATGCATAAAAAAGATTTACCTCCAAAGTTTAAAGAATTTTTAGATTATTGTGATGCCGTTCATAAACAATCTACCGTTGGGTCATATGTAACTTCACTTAAAAAGTTTTGCAGTTTTGCGACAGAAGAAAAATATGATTCACAAACTCTGATTGAAAATATAAATCGATCTTTTTTAGAAAGATTTTTACATCGCTATATAAAGCAGGACTTAA
>JACOXK010000142.1 GCA_016182335.1 Deltaproteobacteria bacterium
TCAGTGGCGTTATAACAACTCCTCAAGTTAATGCACAGTGTGCGCCATTAGCTACAAGAAGACAGGCACTCGTAGTCAAGGTTGCATCCTATGAGGCAATGCGGACAAGAGTTCAGGGACGAGTGGATTATTACAATCAGTTACTATTAGGACAGGTTAACGAAAGACAAGCGATGGAAAGAACTCGAGATGGTTATGTGAGACAAGTGGCAAGTATCGATGCAGCTATTAATAGCATGAGAGGTAGAGTTCAAGGGATTGACACTCAACGACAATCATTAAGTTGTCCATGATTTTCATTGTTCTAGTATATAAAAAAGCCCACGTGAAATTCACACTGGGCTTTTTTTCGAAGCATTCAAAGTAAAGTATTTTAAATTAAAAGTACGGATTTTTGCCCGACTCATGATCCGTTTACCCTAAGAGTAAAGCAAGAAGGGGAATAGGAAGCACCTTCGCCCCACTTACGAAACCTATATTTTCTCCTCGGTAGGCGACAACTCCATTTTTATATTTGAGCAACTGTTTTAATTCAGCAGGCTTAGGCGTAAGAGACCATTTTACTTCTATGGGAAGAAAAGATTGATGTGAAACAAGTGCTAGATCCACCTCTCCCTCCCCTTTAATATAGTACGTCTGGAAAGTTCGTGCTGCTAGTGATGCTATGCATCCTTCTACAAGGGCGGCAAGCCAGTCATTCTCGGGGGATAATGTTTTTTGTGTTAATTCAAAAGGATTTTTTTCATCTCGAATCCACCCGTGCATTGCATGAAAAATGAAAGGATCTTGAAAATGAATTTTTCGAGCTTTTTTAGGCGCCGCTCGAAATTTATCTTCTCTGAATGCGGGACATTCCAGTAGAACCCCCATTCTTTCCAAATGATAAACATAATCAGCTATTGTTTGATGATGCTCTATACGCACATCAGATAAAAGGCTATTCCATGTGATCTGAGAAGCAGGTCTATGAATAAGAGCTTGGAAAATATCATGAACATAAATTTCTTTCTTCTCTCGTTTCAACATGTCTCCAACAACCCATTGAACATAAGTCCTATAGACTGCTGGCAGTATTGTTTGATGAGTGTGAAGACTATTCAATGCCGTGAGGTACCCTCCTGTTTGTAAATATGTCGACCATAAAGAATAAAGTTCTCCAAGATGTGGAAGGTGTTTATTAAGACCGAAGGGTATTGCAAGAGTATTTTTAAATTCTTCTCTTAAAGGGTGAAAGTCATCAATCCAGGATTTCTTGTGCAAAGCAGTATACTCAAAATAGGATAGTGGATAGAGGTGAAAATCTGTTTGAGGGGCCATGCCACGTCTTCCTGGAAAGCCCATCATAGCTTCTCTGAGAAGAAAGGAGTCAGAACCTGAGATAATGGCACAGCCATTATTAAAAAAACCTTTATCTGCCAGTGATTTAATGGCGCGATCCCATTCGCGGACATATGTTACTTCATCAATGAAAAGATAAAAATATTCATTTTGGTCTAAACTTTCCTCAAAAGATTCAATAGTTGAAAGCAATTGTGAAAAAGTTTCAAGTGTGTCACAAGGAAGATAAAATATCTGTTTGGGTTTTATGTCCTTCTCACCCAATATCTTTTGAATCATGAGTTTAAACAGAGTTGATTTTCCAACTTGTCTTCCTCCTGTTACGATATAAATGCCAGGGGTATTGATGGGGAGAGTATTGAGCAGTTCAGGCTTGTGAACAAGAGGAATGGATGCAAGTTTATTTAAGTGCGGATCAAGCTTCAAATATTCATCAAGACTGTGCCAAAATAGATTATGGATTTCAAATGGTTCCAGCGTCATAATTTTATTATCTCAAATACTTAAATTTAGTCAATGCTTATTATCTAAATTTGGATAATAATGATTATCCAAATATTTAATTTCTTACATGCATAATATAATACATTGAAATTACTGCGTAATTTAGGGTCTTTTTTTCGAAGCATTCAAAGTGAAGTATGTTAAATTAAAAGTACGGATTTTTACCCGATTCATGATCCGTTACATCATGAATATCGCCAAGACCAGGTACGGCCTTGCGCAAAGCTATTTCAACGCCTTGCTTCAGAGTCGCAACCGATGATGCGCACCCCTGACAGCCTCCGCCCAAACGCAGATAGATATTATTTCTCTTAACATCGGTAAGCTCTATAAACCCACCATGTTGGGCTACGAAAGGATTGACTTCCTTTTCAAGGACATCAATCACTTTTGCGCGTATTTCTGATTCAGAGGGAATATTTTGTGTTAACAGAGGGGAAAGGGCAGGCTCGTCAATGAGAAGCTGATCGCGAATAATGTATTCTATCTGCTTAGGCGCATTAGCCCAATCCTCAAAACTGCGTGTCATGGTGACCTTTATGACGTTTTTAGCGATGAGAATATTATCAACATCTTTAACTTCAAAAATTCGTTCTGCTAAGGGCGACCCTTTCGCAGATTCAGTATTTGCAAAATAGGCAGTACCCGCAGGATAAATATCAACATTCACGGTGTACTGAAAAGTCAGTTCTCCAACCATTTGGAGCTGAATATCAATTTTTTTATCTGTGCCACTCATATATTCTCCCTTATTTTTTGAGCAATATCTTCATTGTTTTTCAATTTCTGGTCATGAATGGGAATGAGCCAAATATGAGAGTGCTCAACCTCATCACCAATAATTCGAGAATGGACTATATCAGTATTGAAGGCTTTCTGCATGGCCTTCGCTATTTTCTGACAGGCTTCGAAATAAGCGCCGATATTAGGGACGTCCCACACCCATCGAAAGTGTTTTTTAGGAATAACCTGAGAATGCCCTGGAGATTGGGGATGTATATCTAAAAAAGCCAAAAACTGAGCATCTTCATACACTTTAACTGATGGAATCTCTCCGTTAACAATTTTACAAAACACACAGCCCATAGGGATTATGACGGTATTATAAAGCAATTCTGATGACAAGGCCTATACATTGAAAAAATGGTAATATTTTCAACAAGATAATTTTATGTATAATGGGATGCAGCAGTTAACATTTTAAATGGAGGTAGGGTTATGTTGTTTAGTTCGGGAAGTTTGGCTCTTATTGCGTTTGCTCTTGGATGCATGCTGATGCTCAAAGTGTGTCCGCCAGAGAAGTGTTGCAAGAAGTTTATGACTTTTTGTGCAGGTCTCATTATGCTGCTTAGCTTTTTAGCTCTGCTTTGTGCCGGGTTTAAATGGTACAAGTATAAGAAGAGCGGGTACCACCACAGTATGGAAATGGGATGTATGTGCCCCAAGAAGATGCATGATAAGGAAATGATGCATGATATGAAAGAGGGAGAAGCAGCAGAACCGGAAACAACAGAGTAGTATTTATTTCCACTTTTTGGGCCAAGAGAACTGTTTCTTGGCCCTTGCTATTTATGCTTCCTTGATGTTTTTTCTCTTTTCGATAATGTCGACCCATGCGCTATGAAGAAGTTGTCAGTCACTTTATAGAAAATAATAATGTTGCTCTTCTTGTTCCCAATGCTACCGTTCGAAATGTTTTCATAGAAGATATTCTCAATCAAAAAAAAACAGCAGGATTTCATGGACAAAGAATATTCTCGTTTAATGATTTCCATGAAGAAAAACCCGTTTCTTCTCTGATTGAGGCTTTTATTTTGGAAGAAGTTTTGTCTGCTGTGAATGGACCATCCATTCAAAAAGCATCTTTCTACGAACTTGTTCAGAGAACCTTAAAAACTCTTCAATCTGCTATGACTGACGTAGATTATCTTGAAAAAGCAGGAGGATCCAAGTTTCTCTGCCAAATTTATCAGAAGTACTGTCATAGACTTGCTGAATTTGGATCGACAAAATCTCAGATATTTCAAAGGACAATCAATCATTTGAAAGAGATAAAAAAAACAAAACTTTCACACATGGAAGAAATTATGGGTCTTGGAGTAGGAGCCACCCATTTTTTAGAGAAGAAATTCCTGGAAAAAATTCAGGAACTAGGAATCTTGTACTATGATCTCTCAGGTCAGTGGGAAAATGATCCTCCCAAGTCCTCAATTCATTTTCAATCCTTTAAAAACAGATTGGAAGAAGTTCAGCAGGTTTATAAATTAGCTAAGCATCGTTTTGAGTTAAATCCACAGAACAGACAAGTTTTTGTTTTTAAAAACCTTCATGCTTATAAGGATTTGTTAAAGAGTTATTTCCCTGCGTCTTTTTATTTTCACCCTCCAACAGATGTTATTAATACTCCCTGCGCTATTTTTATTTTTGAGCTTCTTGAAATGATAGCCAATGGGAGTGATGTAGAAAAAAAGCTTAATAATTCATATATATCCACCATCATTCCAAAGCTCACATTTTTCGAAGCGCTTCAATTTCCAAAACAGGCACGTTTTTATGAATATTGTGAAAATCTGCAGCACTTACTTTCAAAAATTCAGATTATAGACCATCTCCATCAACGCCGGGATCTGAAAGTACTTTCTATTCTCTTCCAAATTATTGAAGAAGTAAGAGCTCTTGAGCTTTCCCAAAGACAAACGGATCTTAAAAGATTTGTTTCTTTTCTCAAGCTTGTGTTCTCCCACCATTCTTTTTCAGAAAATAGAAAAAATGGATGTGCATTTGCAGCCTACGACTATCGCAATGTCACTTTTTGGTGTGGGGAGGTTACTTACCTATTAGGTTTTTATGAAGACTCTGGTTCATTAGAAAACCCTCTTTTGCCCGACCGAGTGATATTTAAATTGAATGAACTGTATGGAGAGAAGAGGATGATGGAAAGAAGTGATCGAAAACTTCAAGAGAGAAAAATAATTCTCTCATACCTTTCCCAGGCGCAAGGTGATATTTATATCAGTCGTCCCAGAAGTTTGGAGAAGAAGATCACTCGCTGGCCTAGTTATCTTCACGAACGTTTTGAGCCAGATAGTTCTGATCACCCCTCCCTTAGTCCCCTCCCATCAAGGGAGGGAAGTGTTGTAAAAAAGGACACTCTAGGGATGATAGACGACAATCCGTGGCGATCCAATATTTTTTATCCAGATTTTAAATCAGCATCAACTCATGCGAGTATTTTAGAGTTTGAGGGGGATTCCAAAGCTTTTGATATTTATCAAGCTCTTTATGCAATAGATAAAAAAAAATTTCGCACGTTAAGACACTCTTTGAGCTTTCACAAAGCATTGTCCACTGTCGAAGAGCTTTCCTATGTTTGGACAAACCAAGGAGTGCGCCACCATATGAAGAAAATCTTTTCGGCGTCTGCTTTGGAATCGTTTTCAAACTGTGGTTTTCGGTACTATGTTGAAAATATATTGGGAATTCGCGAGGAAGAGGAAAGCCCATATGAACTTACTGCTTTAGAGAGAGGTCGACTGTACCACACGATTCTCTTTCGTTTCTACAGCCTTCGGAAAAAAAGAGGAAAGGCAAGAATTGAAATACAAGACCTGCCAGAAGTTCGAAAACAAATGCAATGGGCTGTTGAATCAAGCTTTAAAGAGTTTCAAAGACCTGCATTTTGGAGAATTGATCAGAAGAAAATCTTGAACCATCTTCTGAAATTTTGTGAACTAGAAACTCAAAGCTCATCAGACCCACAATTTTTTGAAAAACGCTTTCAGTGGTCTACGGGATTGAAAGATTTTTTTCATGAAGAGATTGTTTTAAGAGGAGTGATGGACCGTCTTGATTTTAATGGAGACGAATTTGAAGTGCTTGATTACAAAACGGGAAGTACGCTACCAACACTTGTTGGGATTGAGCGTGGAGAACATTTTCAACTACCCCTTTATTTTGTTGCGGCACAGAATGTATTTTTTCCAGGAAGGGAGGGGGCTGCTCTCTTCTATCAGTTGACCGCTTTGCAGCGAAAATCCAAGCTTTCATCAACAAAATTTGAAAAAATAGAATCTGTTTTTTTTAGTCAACTTCGCAAACACGTGAGCCGCTTGAAGAGAGGAGAGTTTTACAGAAGGTTCGATCATTGCAATTATTGCACGCTGGATGCGTTGTGTCGTCTGGAAAAAAAATAATACGGGCGAACTGATACAAGAAAAAAGGTATTGACGAGCATTTTGGGGTGGCTTAGTGTTTTTTATGGGTGTTGGAACTTTGAAAAGTTCAAGTTGGATAATGGTTGGAGCGCAAGCTATCAACCTAGAAACAAAAAGGAGGAAAGGTCATGAACAAGGCACAATTAGTCGATCAACTTTCGAAGGATGCGAAACTTACAAAAGCAGAATGCGAGAGAGTTTTGAATTCTTTTGTTGATACGATTCGTAAATCACTGAAAAAAGGACAGGATGTTAAAATCACCGGTTTTGGTCGTTGGTACGTAAGCAAAAGAAAAGCTCGTGCAGGACGTAACCCACAAACAGGTGCTACAATTAAAATTCCTGCTTCTAAAGTTCCTGCATGGAAATCAGGAAAAGAGTTCAGAAAGCATCTTAATTAATTCATTCTCTTGTATGAATTGTCCCGAGCCCGAAGCCATTATTTTATTGGCTTCGGGTGAGAGGATGTCTAAGTATAGTTCAATGTCGTAGTGTACCTCAATGTAGTTCAAGAAATTGTTGTTAAAGAGTTTGGTCGTGATATCTGTCTGGTTTCTGGGGCTGGATGTGGAAAGACAACGGTTCTTTGCGAAAAATATCTAGCTGCACTTCAAAAAGGATATAAACCCGAAGAAATTCTTGCCATTACTTTTACGGAAAAAGCGGCATCTGAGATGAAAAACCGGGTGCTTCTGGCTACCCAAGCTCTCGATGATGCCTCCCTGTGGATGACGACTATCCATGGTTTTTGCAGCAGTGTTTTACGATCTCACGCTTTAGAAATTGAGCTTAATCCACTATTTGAAATTTTAAGTGAGACCCAGGCTTTGACTTTACAAGACGAAGCTTTCGAAAAAAGTCTCAATGCCTTGCCTCATGTGCTTATCGAAGAATTTGGTTTTTTTCACTTAAGAAATATGATGCAGAAATTTTTGTCTGCAAGAAGTAAGACTTATTCTGCTTTTCAAAAGCATCCTAGCCCAAAACAGATTCAGCAGATGTGTGAAGATTTAGATGTGGCATTCGATCTTTCAGCCGAAGCAAAAACTCATCATCTTGTGATGAATTTCAAAGAGTTTTATTCGGAATTATCCAAAAATTATGAAATTTTAAAGGAAGCAGCTGGAGTTTTAGATTTTGAAGATCTTATTCTCAAAACAAAAACTATTTTTCAAATTAAACCCTTAGTTCTTCGAGAATATCAAAATCGTTTAAAACTTGTCATGGTGGATGAGTTTCAAGATACAGACCACATCCAAAAGGACATTATTTTACAATTGTGTGGTTCCTCAACACAGCTTTTCATCATTGGAGACCCGAAGCAATCGATTTATCGTTTTCGTGGGGCAGAAGTTGAAGTATTTGAAGAAATTAAAAATCATATTCAATCACGGGGTGGAGTTGATTATGATCTTGCCCACAACTATCGAAGTGGTTCCAATATCTTAAACTTTGTGAACTCACTTTTTGCTCCATTATTTAGAAATAAGAGTATGGGATATGCAGATCTGCTTTCAACCCAGAGTGGACAAAGTCATGTTTATTTTTGTGAGATACCGGATAACAAAGAGACTAGAGAGATGCTTCGCATCAAAGAAGCAACTTGGATAGCTTTACAAATTCAAAAACTGATCCAGCAGGGGTTTAAACTTTCTGACATTGTTCTTCTTTTTAGAGCGATGAATTATGCCCCGCTTTATGCACAAAAATTGACACAGCTCAATATTACAAGCTTTGTCATTGATGAGGCAGCCTTTTTTGAAAATTTAGAAATACGAGATCTAGTTTGTTTTTTAAAAACAATCTGCGATTCAGAAGATATTCTGTCGCTTCTAGCAACACTCAGATCTCCTTTTTTTAGTATTTCTGACGAAACAGTTTACCTTCTTTATAAAGAGGTTGGGTCTATCCCGTACGGTTTAGAGAAAGCTATGCATCTGCAATTCATAAGCGCTTCTGAAAAGAAAAAATTGAAAAATGCAAGGGACCTCATTTTTTACTTTAGAAAGACTAAAAATACCTATCGGATTTTAGAAATTCTGACAGAAATAAGGCGCCAAACCCCGTTTGATGAGGTGATGTTTCATAGCGCTGCATCTTTGCAAAGAAAATTAAGGCTTGAGAAATTCATGAATTTAGCAAGCCAGAGTGAGGGAATGTCTTTAGAGAGATTCGTCCATTTTGTAGAGATGTTGAAGGAAAAAAGATTTCGTGATGTTGCAAGTGATGAAGAATTATTAGAAATGCAGGGCGTTCGTCTCATGTCTATTCATAAATCAAAGGGTTTGGAGTTTCCGATCGTGTTTCTTCCAGATTTGGGTTTTCAAGCTGGTGGCTTTCCTTCCCTCCTTTTGCTTGATGAGGGGGTGGGTTTAAGCACCAAAGATGATAACTTTTCTTGGCAAGAATCAAGTTTAAAGAAGATTCTGAAATCAAAAGAGGAGGAAAAGGAGAGGGAAGAGAGCTTAAGGTTGTTTTATGTTGCTACAACGCGTGCTCAACAGTTCTTGTATTTATCGGGTAGCACACCCTCCAAAAACAGCTGGCTTTCTCTCTTAAAAAATCAACCTGACCTTATTAAGCAGTGCAATGTTGAAACTCCCCCCTACCCTCCGATTACCCATCCCGCTGTCGTTCGTCAGGAGGCGTCACAATCGAAAATTTACATTGCATCTGATTTTCCTCTTTACAGTCCAGCGCGAAGATACTCCATCACAGCCCTACAAGAATATCTTCTTTGTCCTTGGCGTTTTGAGAGAAAATTCATTCATGAAATTCCTGAAGTTTTGAGAAGTAAAAACAAGGGTGCATCATTGGGTACCAGTGTTCATGAGGTTTTGGAGCAGACAAACTTTTCAAACGTCATTGCGAACCCTGAAAGGGCGCGGCAATCTTTTATATATAATAGTGATCACAGTGGAGTTCGTGAACTTCTTCAAAATTTTCTCCACATGCCTTATTTTAAAGAAATTCAAAAGGCACAGGTTATTCATAAAGAATATCCTGTTTATTTTTCACATCAGGGTTTTGTTTTAGAGGGGATCATCGATCTTCTTTTTAAAAATCAAAAAGGAGAGTGGATCTTAGCAGATTATAAAACAAACAAGATATCACGGGAAAAGGTTGAAGATTTCGGGCGCTCCTACGAGTTTCAAATGGATTCTTATGCTTGGATGCTTTCAGATCTTGGAGTTAACATCAATAAATGCGTTCTTCTTTTCTTGAATCCTTCCGTGTGTTATGAATTTGAATGGAGTGAAGAAAGACGTAAAAATATCAAAAAACAAATTCAAAATATTTTAAGTGGTATCGAAAAGCAGGAGTTTTCGGCTCGATTAGGAAGGAAGTGTGAATACTGTGGATATAAAAACCGATGTGAAACATACATTCGAAGTCAAAGACAAAGCCAAACTTCATTACAGGCACTGGCCGTCACAATCGCAACCCCATGACCTAGTTATTTTAATTTCGCATGGGTTGGGTGAGCATTCTGGGCGCTATGCACATGTTGCCGATTTTTTAAATTGTCACGGTGTTAGTGTCTATGCTTTGGACCATCGTGGTCATGGCCTCTCCCCCGGCAAACGCGGAGACATTCCATCCTTCCAACACTTTGTTGATGATTGGGTATGGTTTGAGAGGTTTGTTCACTCAAGAGAGCATGGCAGGAGGATTTATGTCTTAGGTCATAGTCTAGGAGGCCTCATTGTTATTCATGCCGCCATGCAAGAGGCACGGTTCATCGAAGGTGTTTTATTATCTTCACCACTTCTTGGAATTTCTTTTCAAGGAGCCTTTTTGAAAAGAGCAGCAGCTAGAGTTTTAGCAGTACTGATGCCAGGTTTAAGTCTTTTTACCGAAATAGACGTAAGTTTTGCGTGCCGTGATCCTAGCATCCAGAGGCTCACATTGACAGATACTCTCGTTCATCACAGGATGACTCCAAGGATGTTTCAACAAATGAATTGGGCCATGAAAAAAGCATGGGAGTTTCAATCGACCTGGCATTTTCCAACGTTTTTAGCTCAGGCTGGTGATGATAAACTAGTAAGCATGCAAAAGGCTGTTTCTTTTGTTCATCAATCGCGAAGTTCCTCAAAAATGATTAAAGTGTATGAAGGATTTTATCACGAGGTTTTAAACGATATCGAACGACATCGCGTTATGGAAGATATGTTAGAATGGATGCGTTATCATGGAAGAACTAGAGAAGCTACGTAAGCTGATTCTTAAACTCTCCTATCGAGAAGGAGAATTTACTCTTGCCTCTGGGCAAAGATCTGCGTTTTATTTCGATTTAAAACAAACAACATTAAACCCCGAAGGACTTTTTCTTATCAGTAAACTTTTTTGTGAAAGATTGCCCGAAAGTATTGAGGTCGTAGGAGGGCTTTCCGTAGGTGCTGACCCACTGGTCACAGGTTGCAGTTTTTATGCGTATCTGTATGGCAGAAAGTTGTACAGCTTTTATGTCCGAAAGAAGGTCAAGGATCATGGAACGTCCACATCTTTGGAAGGTTTGCAAAATCTGCACGCAGGGCAAAAAGTTTATATTTTGGAAGATGTTGTAACTTCCGGTCAAAGTGCGATGTTGGCTGTTCAAGAAGCTAGGAAATATGGTTTGGAAGCAAAAGGTGTTTTGGCAATTGTAGATCGGCAAGAGGGCGGGGCAGGAACTTTTAAAAAAGAAGGGCTGAATTTTAATGTTTTATTTACAAAGGATCAAATTGCACATGGGCTATAAAGTTTTTTTTCATACAGAGGGCTTTAGCCTGATGAATCGATATTTCTTACTTAGATTGCGAACTTTGAAGATACTCAATAGCTGCAACAAGTTGTTTGTCTAACCCTGTGTCATTTATTACTTCAATATCAGGTTCTATGCCTTCATCTTGGTAAGTAATAAGTTCATCTAAACTATTGCCTTTTGGGATATAAACTTGAAGGGTGAAAAGCTTAATTTTAATTTGTAATCTATCTCGAAGGGCAATTATTGGACTACCCCCAATTGCTTTTCCAAATGACTTTTGTCCTATGACTATTGCTCTTTTGTTCATTTTCATGACAAGGGCAAACAGCTCTGCACAACTTTTTGAATTTTCGTTGATAAGTATGATACAGGGAAGATTCCAATATTGATTTGATGAAGTCTTAGAAGAATAAAATTTATCTTCATCATTGAATTTAAGAATAAAAAGTTTCTTATTTTCATGCAGAAACAAACTTAATATTTGATGCGTGATATCAACGTATCCTCCTGAGTTATCTCGAAGATCAATAATAAGTTTCTCAGGACAGTATGCATTAACCATTTGAATAATAGAATCAGGCATATGATTATTTTTCATTTTTTTTGGAAATTTAATATGAAGAATACTTTCCTCATAAAAGAAGTATGAAATCTCCTGTTTTTCTTCCTCAGCTTTAGATTTAATATCGGCAGGGTCCGGGTTTTTTAAATCGATTACTTTTCCTTTAGAATCTATCCGAATGAGGAAGTCACTAAGTACTTCAAGATATTGTGCTCGGGATATTTCTGAAGGTATACCTTGTTGAAAATGAGCTTTTAATACTTCTTCTTCTGTAAGTTTAAAATCTATTTTTTGAAGATTTAAAGAATATTTTTCAATAAGTGCAAAGGCTTCTCTGCCTTCACTCCATAGAATTGTATCCTGTATGTCGTCGGCCCAGGCATGGCTGCCTAGTATTCCTGCGAAGAACACTAGTGATAGGGCACATCTTTTTGCGTATTGAATAATAACCATATCCCCCGAAAGCTTGTTACTTCTTTGCAAAGCTTTTGCCAATTTGCAAAGCTTTTGCCAACAGCCATTTTCCATTCTGTCATCCCGAGCGCGTTCGGGGGATCGGTATTTATTGTTAAAATTATGCACACAAGCACGCAATAACTTCCTAACACACTGTTATGGGCTAACAATTTTATCTGTTGAGAAAAAAAGCGAAAGCGTAGAAGCTTTAGACGTTTTCACCAAACAGATCTTTGATTTTGCCTTAAACACTCATGGCACTTCATTTGCACAGACTCCATGAGCAGTGTAACTAACGATCTCCGGGGGGTGATCAGAGTGATACAGAAATCGTGCCTTAGAATAGTATTATTTATCTTCTCTTTTTTGGCTCTTTGCCCACTTCATTCAGTTTTAAGCGATGATAAACTGGATGGCTCCGAGTTCATTCTCTTAGCCAAATACCTGCAAGAGAAATGGCTCGTCACAAACCCTTCTTTTCGTGGTGTTGAAACTGAGCTTAAATCAATTCTCTTAGAATTAAAACCCCAATTAGATTTAGATGATTTTAATCTTAACTCAGAGCAGAATGGCATAAACCTCGAAAAACAATTGGGTGGGACATTTTCAGAAATTTTGTCAACTGCCGTTGACCTGATGCTTTCGCGGTTTGATCCTTACGCAGTTCTTGCCGTTCAAGGTGGGCCGATTGTTGAAAGACATGCTGAGGACAGTGAGTGTTTAAGTCTTAGCAATGACTGGGGAACTCCTCTTGAGTTTGAATATGACGAGAAAGAGAATGTCCTATTAATCCGAGTAAACCATTTTGGAGTAACCCACTATCAAGATGTAGTTAAGAATAAAAAAGAAGATGAATTTTTGAAATGTTTAAAAAAACTTAAAGAAACTTTACTTAACAAACAGTACTCTGCCATTCTCATTGATCTACGTGATAATCCAGGTGGAAAAATTATAAATGTGAAAGATTTTGCAGAGCTTTTTATTGAAGAGGGTAAATTAATTATGATGTTTTATCGAAAAATGAATAGAAAAACTGAAATTATACCCGTTTACTCACAACAGAAGTCAGAGCTTCAAACAACCCCCATCGTTGTTTTTGTGAATAAAAACACTGCGAGTGGTGCTGAGATTACCGCCCAATGTTTAGAAAAATACACAAATGCGCAGGTTATAGGGGGGGCGACTTTTGGAAAGACGACTGCACAAACGCCTTTGACCCTACTTGATAACTTAAATCCTCCCATTCAATTCAATGCCATGCTTCGAATCACGGTTCTAGAATTCAAAGCCGCCGGACATTAATATCTTTTTTCTCGAGCTTTGGCAGATAACAGAACTCTCATTTTTAAAAGGAGTTCTTCAGAGAACTCAGAATCAACTTCAGTCTTTTTACCTTCGCATGTTTTTTTGTCTGCACTGTGCGCCATACAGGAATCGATTGTTTTTAAATGAGATTCTACTTTTTTTAAATTTTCTCCAATTTCCTTTTCCCATTTTTTGGACTGCAATCTTTGATCCGCTGGATCAGAGTAAATCTCACCAAATTGAGTCATGACTATGTTGAGGTGTCTGACAGCTACTTTTATTTTTTTATGGAGATCATTATTATATACGTTACCATGATGAAAACTGCGTGCAGTTTCTCTTAGATTATTTGCTGCCTGCTTCATGTTAGAATCATGAGATAACTCTTGAAAATTGGTGATTCCCAACCATAAATTCCACAAATCAATGCTGTACATATAGGCGTCATGCGAACACTTTGTACTTGAATCAACTTTCAGGGTCCCTTCTTTTTTGACATGTGCAGCATTTTCAACTGTTGCTTTAGTTTCAGACTTTGGAGCTAGAGTTAGATTTGCAACTTCAAGATCGCCAATATCAGGGCTTAGGGGTTTTGTATGAGTGAGCTGAGAAAGTTTTTTTAAACAACCCCCTAATGATTGTCCTTTTACCTTCCAGGAGACAATGCGGCCGCTATCATCGACAAGATTTTCTCCATCCCATCTTTTTTGGAATTGACGCAGTTGATACTGTGCGTCGTCACCTGTTTCAAAGTAATCTCCCATGTGCAATCGCAGATAAGCAAGTTTTGTAACTGCCTGACTAATATTTTGGAAGTAATCTTCGGAAATTAAATCTTGGGTGATATTATATTTCCCAGGTTCAAGAAGAAGCCCTCTGATTTCTGTAATGGCCTCTTTAATATCAGAACCTGGTAAGTCTAATAGAAATCCACCAACGCCTTGTGCTGTGGATTGATTCATATTTTTGATGTCATTTTTGAAAATTAAAAACTCATCCCACACGCATTTAAGCGCTGTTTTAAAACCACTTTCATGTGCTGTATTGAAAACATGAGATTGACTACCGCTGCTGGCAGGCAAAGTATGTGGGGTTATGAGGCTTGAGAAGCCTACTAAAAGTACAAAAATAAATAGACTATTGCGTAAATTCATAGATAGACGACCTCCAACAAATGTGAACGATACTCCCTCTCACTTCTAGAGTTGCAAATGATGTACCAGAAGAAGAAACTCTTAAAATATTAATTATTTTAATGAGTTAAGTAATGTCGGTGGCATGCTTCCCACTTTCAGAAGAAATGAAAAAAGTTAAAGTTGGCAGGTCTATAGAGTTTATTGGCGAGTGATTCTAAGGGTTTATTGTATAAATTTAATATAATTGGCAAGTGATTAAATATTTAACAATGTCATTGTTAGAAAACAATATCGATCCGGGGCCTGTCCAGAGCTACCGCGAAGGAACCCCAGGATGACAGAAATGGGTACGAGATGCTGCTTATGGCCGAAAGGGTTGATACACTCCAATGGGTAGCTTATTAAGACAGTAATGACCCATTTGGAGTCTTTTAAGCTTCACTACACTAAAACCTACTTGGTCAAAAACTCTTCGAATAAGCCTGTTTCTTCCCTCTGTGACGGTTACCCGAAACCATGAGTTTTTGCCTACAACACGCATGAGTTGTAAATTTTCAAATCGCGCTAGGCCATCTTCAAGTCGAATTCCCCTTTTTATTCTTTCAATGAGTTTTTCAGGAAGAACTCCTCTAATTTTTGCTTCATACATTTTTTTAATTTGAAAAGATGGATGAGCCATCTTCTGAATGAAAGGGCCATCATTGGTAAGAATAAGAAGGCCCGAGGTATTAAGGTCCAGTCTCCCCACAGGGTTCAAGTGGTGAAGTTTCTTGGGTAATATGTCATAAATCGTGGGTTTTCCTTCCGGGTCTGATTTTGCAGTGATGTATCCTTTAGGCTTATGAAAAAGGAAATATTCGTGTTGTTTGGGTTGCACGTTAAGAAGTTTACCTTTGTATTTTACTTGATCAGAAGAGGGATTTATTTTTTGACCTAGTTTAGCAGTATGGCCATTGATAGTTACTTCACCGCACAGAATAGCTTCATCTGCATGTCGACGAGAGAGATGAGTAGTTTGGGCCAGAGCTTTATTAAGACGCATGCCTGAGCTTATAGCATGATTTAATCAGTGGTGAAAGGGGATGGTGGCAACTGTTTGCTCGT
>JACOXK010000057.1 GCA_016182335.1 Deltaproteobacteria bacterium
TTCAGTCTGATCCAACAACTATTTATGGTATCTGGGAACTCTATACGGGTAATCTTACGAGAGAGGATCTCATGACAAGAACTCCATACAATACTTACGCTTTTTATGGGTTACCGTTAGGTCCTATAGCGAATCCTGGATACGATTCTTTGCGTGCTGCACTGATTCCCCTAAAGACAAGTTATTTGTATTTTGTCTCAAAAAACGATGGCTCGCATCAGTTTTCCACAAATCTTGTGGAGCACAATCGGGCCGTTCAACTATATCAATCAGGTCAATAACTATTCTACAAGAATTTCTCGAGGTTTGGCGCCATCCGCAGGGCCTACAAGGCCTTCAATTTCCATTCTCTCAATCATTCGAGCTGCTCTGTTGTAACCAATTCTCAGTCTTCTTTGAATCATGGAAATGGAAGCTACACGGCTACCTCTCACAAGTGAAATGGCTTCATGATAGAGCTCGTCATCTTCGCCAATATCGGGGTCTTTCTCTTCTTCCTGCCACTGTAGAATAGATTCGTTATAGTCTGGACCACTTTGGTCTTTGAGAAAATCAACAATATTTTTAATTTCATTATCAGAAATAAAAGCTGCATGAAGTCTTTTAAGCTTTGCTGTTCCGGGAGCTAAATAAAGCATGTCCCCTTCCCCTAGTAATCTTTCGGCACCCACTGTATCTAAAATGGTTCGCGAATCAATTTTTGAAGAAACCTGAAAGGAAATTCGAGCTGGAAAGTTGGCCTTAATCAGTCCCGTAATGACATCTACAGAAGGTCTTTGCGTTGCTACAATCAAATGAATGCCAGCTGCTCTTGCCATTTGAGCAAGTCTAGTAATGGAAATTTCTACATCTTTAGGAGTGACCATCATAAGATCTGCTAATTCATCGATGATAATAATAATGTAGGGCATTTTTTCAATGTTTTCGCCCTTATCCCCAAGTTTTTCCCTCATTGTACTAATCTCTATTCGTTGATTAAAAGAATCGACATTTCTGGCTCCAATTTTTGCCATAACATCATATCTGCGTTCCATTTCTCGCACAGCCCATTTCAATGTCATGGCTGCTTTTCTTGGATCTGTCACAACAGGAAGAAGAAGGTTTGGGATGTCATCATAATAGGAAAGTTCTAACATTTTTGGATCGATCATAATCATTCGAACATGAGAGGGCTTAAATCGGTAAAGAAGGCTACAAATCAGAGAGTTAACAAAAACTGATTTTCCAGAACCGGTCGCTCCTGCAATGAGAAGGTGTGGCATCCGAAGAAGGTCCGCTACATAAGGGTCTCCCAAAGCTGTTTTTCCAAGGGGCATGGGTATATGATATTTGGGGCTTCTAAAGGCTTGGTTTTCCAGTAGATCTCGAAGGTAAACCATGTGCCGAGTTTCGTTAGGTATTTCGATGCCGACAACGTTCTTTCCAGGTATGGGAGCAATAATCCGAACACTTAAGGCTGAGAGGGAAAGAGCTAAATCATCAGACAGGCTTGCAATTTTGCTCACTTTAACGCCACTTGCTGGAGCAAATTCATAAAGTGTAATGACGGGGCCAGGACGCACCTGCGTCACTCTTCCTTCGACCCCAAAATCTTTGAGCTTATCCTCCAGTAACTGTGAGTTTTTGAGTAATAGAGCTTTATTAACGACAAGTTCTCTGGCTGGATTTTCACTCAAGAGTGAAATATCTGGTAGTTTAAAATATTTAAAATCAGATTTTATTTTAACTTTGACTGGTTCTACCGGTTTAGGAGGCAGTTGCGGTAATTCAGGAAAATTTACAGTTACTTTTTCACCTTCTGCAATGGTACTTTTCGCAATATTGAATAGTTTTTTCTTTGGTCCTGAAGGGAGTTTTGCAAGAATCTCTCTGCCGGGTTTCACGGTTAAAGATGCTGGTAAAGATTGTTTTTTATTTCTTTTAAAAAAAGAAAAGTGGAGCTGGATTTTTGGCAATGTAAGAAGCGAGGATAAAAATCTTGTTTTTTTTATTGTTGGGAGCGCTGGAGTAATAATTTGAGTTTTTCCAGAGGGCTTTACGATAAGTAAGAATTTTTTGAATAATAGAGCCAATTTTTGTGATGGATTTTTTAAAAGGGAAAATAGAGAGATGAAGCGAATTCCTGTAGATAAAGAAAAAAAACTGACTTGCAATGCTAACAATAACAGGAAAGATCCAAAAATATTAACATATTGAACCAGAGAACCCGCCGTGAATTTTCCTAGAATTCCTCCTGCGTAAAGTAATGCTCCCCTCACTGTTATTGCTCCAATCATGAGGTCTAAAAGAGAACAGAAACAAATGAGAAACCCGATAGTTGACAATGTTTTATAGATTTTTTTTGAAATTTGTATACGCGGGAAAAAGGAATAGACAAAAATAATAAAGAAAACCAAGACAAAGAGAATAGATCCAAATCCAACAAATTGAAGGAGTACATCTGACAAGTAGGAACCAACAATTCCAGTGAGGTTGTGAATAGAAGAATTTGACGAAACAGTATTGATAGAAGGATCCTGAGGGTGATACGAGTAAAGACTCACTGAAAAAAAAACACTCAGTGCTAGGAAAAATATCCCTCGAAGTTCCTTGGCCTGGCGAGTAGGTATGGGATCTATCATGAGCTTATAAATATACAATATTATTATAGAAATCTCAAAAGTTGTTGTCAATTCAAGTAGCATTGGATACACTGATTCACTCATGAAAAAAATAGCTATTACAGCAGCTTTAGAAGCAGGATCAATCTTACAAAAGCATTTTGGAAGGCTTAAAAGTGTTGAAAAGAAATTTCAAGCTGGTCTTGTAACGGTTGCAGATCGAGAGTCCGAGCGCCGAATTGTTCATATCATTTCAAGGGCTTTTCCTAACCATTCCGTTCTTGGCGAGGAAGGCAGTGCCATTGACAATAAATCAGATTATAAATGGGTCATCGATCCTCTCGATGGAACGACAAATTTTGTGCATGGATTGCAGTTTTTTTGTGTTTCTATTGGGTTGGAGTTCAAAAAAGAAATTATATTAGCGGCTCTTTATGCACCATTACTAGGAGAATTTTATTTGGCTTCTAAAAATCAAGGAGCCTATCTTTATTGTTTACCGATGCATGACAAGAAAAAATTAAGCATTAAAGACTTACGTAGACCCAAAAAACTTCATGTCTCAAGGGCCGTGAAGCTGTCAGAGTCTCTTATGGTGACGGGTTTTTCTTATCACACTACAAAAGATAAACTGAACAGGGAAATGTCAAACTTTTCAAAAATCATGTCGAAAACAAAAGCCGTTCGGCGTTTAGGGTCGGCAGCTTTAGATCTTTGTTATGTAGGTCGAGGTATTTTTGATGGTTATTGGGAAAAAGGCCTTTCTCCATGGGACACAGCAGCTGGAATTCTTGTCGTGTCTGAAGCGGGTGGCAAAGTCTCAGATTATTCAAATAAGAAATACAACTTGTATGGACCCGAAATAGCAGCTTCTAACGGGCCCATTCATAAACAATTGTTAAATCTTCTTTCCTAGGCTTTCTTGACTTCATAGGTGCTGTTTTGTAGCGATGATGTGCCGTGCAAAAAGCTTGGCAGGAGGCGTATTCTATGAAAAAGTCATTCATGATATCTATTTTTTTAAGTGTTTTGTTTCTCTTTTCTTTTCAAATCAGTGCTTTGCCCGATGACGACGAGGCTACAAGCGCTGTTTATTCTGAGCACAAGTTTTCTTATAAGCTCTTAAAAGATAAAAATGGAAGGACCATTTCTGATGTCAGTGCTTATCTAGAAACTTTAAAAAAGACTTCTGCAACTAATGTCTTAAAATTTGAAGGATATGAGTATTCCTTGGAATGCGGAAAACTTTCTAATTCAGCTATTTATGTTTACACTCATGACTCTGGAGGCAAAGAAGTTGAAAAAATAAAAGCTGTTATCGTGCTGCAATATGTGGAAGTAGAAGGAGATCAACTTTCGCATAAAAAAGAATTACAGCCATTCCTATTTCCTTGCCAAGAAGAAGGGCCCCTTTTTTTGACTCAAATCCCTACGAAATCATCTTATGTCATCAGTGAAGTTAAGGGAGATGAGATTCATTTTTATGTGCGGTTTGATTATAATCCTGATTACTTTCGTCTAGAGGAAACCCAGAAATCTAATGAGGTTTTTGTTGATATTCCATAGAGTTTATTGAGAGCCTTTTTTATTTGCCTGGTGACGGAGAATTCGCTAGATATGGGTAAGCATGGCACAAGTTCAATCCAATGCCGCAGTATCTCAAGAGAAGTCACTGGAAGAGCAAGTTCAGGACAAAGTTTTTCTTACAAGCTTAGATAAGCTCGTGAATTGGGGGCGAAAAAATTCACTTTGGCCCATGCCCATGGGTATTTCTTGTTGCGCCATCGAGATGATGGCATTTGTTGGTCCAAAATTCGACGTAGCACGTTTTGGCTCTGAAGCCTTGCGCTTTTCGCCTCGCCAGGCCGATGTCATGATCGTTGCCGGCACACTTACCTACAAGATGGCTCCTATTGTAAGAAGAATTTACGACCAGATGATGGAACCTAAGTGGGTTATTGCCATGGGGGCTTGTCTGCTGACAGGAGGCATGTACGATAGTTATTCTGTTGTCCAGGGGTTGGATAAAATCATTCCTGTGGACGTCTATTTACCAGGATGCCCTCCTAGGCCAGAAGCCATCATAGAAGCAGTTCGAGAAACTCAGAAAAAAGTAGGTAAAATGACTCCTACAAAGGGATACAAACGTGATTTTTATCCTATTAAAGTGCCTGTTCCAAAGGCAGACACACAATTTACTCATAAAAAACCAAATACGCTAGTTTTAAATATGGGTCCACAACATCCAAGTACGCATGGAGTTCTCCGTGTGGTTTTGGAATTAGATGGAGAAAAAGTTGTGTCGGCCTATCCTGACATTGGGTACTTGCATCGTGGTTACGAAAAAATTGCTGAAAATAGAACTTATTATCAATACATTCCTTACACGGATCGTCTCGATTATCTGACAGCGCCTGGCAATAACATTTCTTATTGTATGGCTGTAGAAAAACTTTTGGGAATAGAAACGCCCAAGCGCTGTCAGTATTTACGGGTTCTCATTTATGAATTGGCTAGAATTGCAAGCCATCTGGTAGCCATCGGAACTTACAGCCTTGATGTGGGTGCCGCTACAGTATTTTTTCACACGTGGAGTGAGCGAGAAGAAATTTATGCGCTTTATGAAATGATTTGTGGAGCACGACTGACGACGAGTTTAGCCAGGGTAGGTGGAATGATGCGAGATACAACTCCTGAGTTTATCCAAGGAGTTCGAAAATTTAGCAATCATTTTTCTAAAAAAATTGATGAGTATGAAAAGCTTCTGTCTAAAAATAGGATTTGGCTCAACAGAACCAAAAATGTGGGCGTTATTTCAAAAGAATTGGCATTGAGATATTCTCTAACAGGTCCAGTGCTTAGAGCTTCTGGAATCAACTGGGATCTTCGCAAAAACATGCCCTATCTTGCCTATTCAGATTTTGATTTTGATGTTCCGCTGGGAGAGAATGGAGATTGTTATGATCGATATCTGGTAAGAATTCAAGAAATGCGTGAAAGTTTAAAAATTGTTAAGCAAGCGCTTGAAAATTTGCCATCAGGCCCTTTACGTGTCACGGATCGTCCTGACATCGTCATTCCCTCCAAAAAAGACGTTTATACGAAGATGGAATCTTTGATTTATCATTTTAAAATCATGTCTCAGGGATTTAATGTGCCTTTAGGTGAAGTGTATTTTGCCACTGAAAGTTCTAAAGGAGAGCTTGGCTGGTACATTCAAAGTGATGGGTCCTCGCATCCAAAAAGGCTTCGCATTCATAGCCCCTCTTTTATGAACATTCAGGTTTTACCAGAAATTGTTGAGGGAGCCCTCTTTACGGATGTCATTACGACAATTGCAAGTTTAGATCCTGTGATGGGAGAGATTGATAAATAGTTATGCAAATAACAATAAATGATAAAAAATTAGAATGTGAAAAAGGTCAGACAATTATTCAGGTGGCTGATCAAAACGACATTAAGATTCCTCGTTTTTGCTATCATCCCAATTTAGAAGTTGTGGCTCAATGCCGCATGTGTCTTGTAGAAGTTGAAGGTGTAAGAAAACCTCTCGCTGCTTGTTCCACACCTTTGACAGATGGCATGGTCGTGAAAACGGCAAGTCCATTAGCCAAAGAAGCACAGGAATCTGTCTTAGAATTTCTTCTCATTAATCACCCGCTTGATTGTCCTATTTGTGACAAAGGTGGAGAGTGCCCTCTTCAAAATAATGCTTTTGGATATGGTCGGGTTGAGAGTCATATGTTGGACACGAAACGACGTCTTGAGAAGAACAAAGATTTTGGACAGCACATTGTTTTCGACACGGAGCGGTGCATTTTGTGTTCTCGATGTGAGCGTTTTTGTAAGGAAATTACGGGAACTGCAGAGATAGGTATTGTTCATCGTGGCTCTAAAAGTGAAATAGCTGTTTTTGATGAAAAAGGAGTTGATAACGATTTTAGTTTAAATGTTGTCGATCTTTGTCCTGTTGGGGCTCTAACGAATAAAGATTTTCGTTTTAAAGCAAGGCCCTGGGAAATGAAAGCGACAAAGAGTTTTTGTCCTTCCTGTCAACTTGGTTGTTCATCGCAGTTTTGGGTGAAGACAAGCTTTAAGGACCAGAAAATGCTTCGTATGAATTCCCCAGGGGACGCTGATAATTGGCTTTGTGATTACGGTCGTGGAAACTACAAGGTTTTTAATAATCAAGATGTTCATTTGAAAGAGCCTCAGATTCGGGTGAGGGGGCAGCTTGTAAAGGCTTCTTGGCAGGACGCTTTGCAAAGAGCTCATGAACTTTTATCTGGAGTAGATGTACAGTTTATGTTTTCTGGAAATTTAACTAGCGAAGCTCTGGATGAAGTTCTTCCGCTTATTGCTTCCTGTCATCCTGAGGCGAACCAGAAAGAATCACATCCTTTAATTAAATCTTGGAAATATTTAAAGGAAAAAGATCTTTTATTATCATTGCGAGGGTCGCATGGCGTCCCATGGCAATCTATATCTTTCAAAAAACTCATTCAGGTGGAGCAAACCGTCCAAAAATACTTACCGGTTTTTTATTTGGACTTAAGAAAAGCTGGAGTAAGTTTTGAAGAAGTTGGTTCATTGAAAGATGTTGAACTGGGTGAAGGAGTGGCTGTGTCTATTCCAGAAAGCATTTTGGGAACCGAGGAAGGTTTTGAATCTGTAAAGAAGATTAAGAGTCCATCGTCAGTTATCCCTCTTTTTTCAGCTTCAAATACCATAGCACTTCTAGAGAGAGGTTTAATCCCCTGGCAAGTGTTCTATTGTCATCCTGAGCGAGGCCCTTCGCTGTCGCTCTGGGTAAACTCCGGATCGATATTTCCTTCTTTAGTTAATAGGATTGTGTACTTCACCGGCCGAACATTAAAACAAAATTTTGATTATGCTCCTTTAAAAAAGGCTTTCGAAGGCTCAAAACTCATTCTTCAAGATACAATTGAAAGTCCGCTGTGTGATATTGCAGAGGTGGTTCTTCCCATGCAGGACTTAGCAGAATCGGGTGGGCATTATAGAACTTATTATTCTTTTTGGAAGGGAACAGATGAGGCCCGCTTTGAGAAATGTATGAACCCAGTGGGTGATTCACTCCCTGATTGGAAGATTTTCCAATCTCTTCAGCATTCCTTATATTCCAAGGCTGAAAACTCATAACAAATTGAATTATTTTGTCCTGTTTCGAGGACCCGAAAGTCGATGCGGCAAATCAATCGATATTCAGATGAAGTATGCATTGCCTATCATTGCGAAGATCGCGCATCGATCCGTTGTAAGCTACTTTCTTTCATGGTGAACTGTGCTATAGGGCACATTTCATTTCGAACATCGTCAGATGCGAGGAGGTCCACTTCGTACTGGGGATGATTACAAGGTAAAAGACAGCAAAATAAAATAGACTGCTGATCATCGATACAGACGGTTCTTAATCAATAATCAACAGTCTATCTCAAAATTGTATGAGCTATTCTAACTCCACTCTAACAATATTAGACTTTTCATCAAGAGTAACATCGACAGGCAGATTGGAAGCAAAGGCTGTTAATAGTGCATGATAGATATTTTGTGATAAGAAAGCAGATCCCTGATCGTTTCTTAGAAATGTTTTTTTTGAATCTCCCTTTTTTTCCACATCTGTAAATGTAACCTCGAATTCAGAAGCAGAAATCTCAAATTTTTTAATTTTGACGCCTCGAAGAGTAGCATTGCCTTCGGCAAATCCTACTGAAGTGAAAATCATAACGGCTAATAACGATACAACTATACTTTTCATAATGACCTCCTGTTTAGACGAGCGCACAATGCACTCGAATATAGAGCCAGACTCTAATGGGCTGTTTTTTTTTGCAAGTTTTTTAAATTCACTATAAAGGACTAAAATGAGTTGTAAGAAATCTGTGATGTCGATATAAAAATCATATGGGTGGAGAAAAAATCGCGCTTCCAAAAGAGCTTGTTTATTTGGATACAAATATTATCAGTTTTTACTTTGATGAAGTGTCTAGATTTGATAAAGAAGATTTCGATTTTACCGGGAGATCATAAGGAAATTGATCAAATTGCAAGATACTATATTGAGCATTACCTAGCACCTAAGGAAGACATTGAGGATTTTCGCGGAGATGCCATTCATATGGCAGTTTGTGCTTTTTATAAGGTTGATTATTTGCTAACATGGAATTTGAAGCATTTAGCTAATGTGAATAAACTGAGACAGCTTAAAATTATGAATGCTAGAATGGCGCTAGCAACTCCACAAATAGTAACGCCAGATCAGTTATTATAAAGAGGAGAGGTTATGAAAGCCAGTAAAAAAAATGGGGAATTAATTATGGGAAAACATGAAAACCCTGTTGACTTTTTTAGGCGTGTTAGAAGGCAGCTCATGGCAAAATATGACAATGACGTTTCAAAATATATGGATTCCATTCGAGAAGAGGAAAAAAAACATAAAAATCGCCTCATTGATCTAAAGACGTTGCCCAAGAGAATCAATATAGAAAGTTAAAGGTATTTCTCTACCTGTATAGCAATCATTCCAAAGTTACAGTACGTAAGTTACTCTATAATGGATACAAACGTGGCAACCTCCTTGACCTTTTTGGTCTCGAGGTAAATTACGCACACAATGCGTAATTTATCATGTCGTTTGCAGAGATTACCAAGTAGTCCGTTTATGCGCTTAAGAAAATTTTTTTAAATTTTCTGGCAATTATATAAATAGGATCATAAAAGCGTGAAACAACTCGTTCTTTCAAAGGGATAATAGCATTGTCGGTGATGACAATCTCTTCAGGGCACACCTCAGTACAACACCTTGTAATATTGCAATACCCTACCCCTAAGTGTTCCTTAACAAAAGGTATTCTATCCCTCTTATCCAGTGGATGCATGGCAAGAGAGGCTGTTCGAACTAAAAAACGAGGCCCACCAAAATTTTGTTTTTGCTGGTGTGCGCGTATGACGTGGCATACATCCTGACAGAGAAAACACTCGATACACTTTCGAAACTCTTGAATGCGATCTATATCTTTCTGTTGCATGCGCCACGTTCCATCAACATCACGTTCAATCGGATCAAATGGTGGAATTTTTTTGTTAACTTCATAATTCCAAGAAACATCTGTCACAAGATCTTTTATAACGGGAAAAGATTTCATGGGTTCAACTCGGATACTTTTTTGGTCCTTAAAATTATCTAGTCGGGTCATACAGGTAAGAACTGGTTTTCCGTTAACTTCAGCCGAGCACGAGCCACACTTTCCTGCTTTGCAATTCCATCGAACTGCAAGTGTTGGGTCATACTTTGCCTGAACATGATGAATAGCATCCAACACCACCATTCCCGGATGAACAGGTACTGAATAATCTCTAAACTCACCCTTTTCTTTTCCGCGATAAATTTGTAAATTAATCTCTTTCATAGGATTGCCACGGTTGCTGCACAACCTCGCAATGACACTATTGATCCTTCGCCTTCCGAAGCTGAAGCTGTGTAAGGCTCAGGATGACATATCAACTCACATACCAACAAGGAGGGCACTTATCTCCTCTGTCATCTCGGGTAGAGGAATGTGAGAAACTTCCATCTCCTCACCTTTTTTTCGAATGACGACATTTATTTTAGAAAACTTCTCATCATAGTTTGGAAAATCAACTCTCGTATGCCCACCACGGCTTTCTTTTCGTTCCAAAGCAGCCCTAGTCATAGCCTCTGAGACGGTCATCAAGGCATAAAGATCCAATGCCTGGTGCCAACCAGGGTTGAAATCACGATTTCCATCTACTTTTACTTGAGGTAACTCTTTTTTAAGATTGGCTAAGTCAACCAAAGCTTGCTTCAATTCACTTTCTTCCCTGGCAATATTGACGTTTCTAGACATTGTGTCTTGTAATTTCTCAAAAACATCGTAAGGATTCAAGCCTTCTGTTTTGTTTAAAGGGGCGAGCATTTCTTGAAACGACTTATCCACTTCTGCTTCATTCACCTTCGTAAAAGTACTTTTTTTCTTGGCTGTTTGTGCAGCGAAATAGCCAGCACGCCTTCCAAAGACAAGAAGATCACTTAAAGAATTACCACCCAAACGATTAGCTCCATGCAACCCAGCTGAACATTCTCCAGCTGCATAAAGACCTTGTACAGTTGATTCCTGAGTTTCTGCGTCAACTCGCACCCCACCCATCATGTAATGTGCTGTGGGAGCCACTTCCATAGGTTGTTTGGTAATATCCACATCGGCTAATTTCTTAAATTGATGATACATGCTGGGGAGTTTTTTCTTGATGTAATCAGCAGGTCTGCGTGACGCAATATCCAAATGAACCCCACCATGGGCAGTTCCACGCCCGCCATTGACTTCTTTCATAATGGCACGGGCAACGACATCTCTTGTTAACAATTCAGGAGCTCGTCGTGCCCCTTTTTCACCCAGGTACCACCTTTCAGCTTCATCCAATGTGTCTGCTGTATCTTCTTTGTAGGCTTCAGGAATATTCTTAAACATGAATCTCTCACCATGAGAATTTGTAAGAATACCACCTTCCCCTCGAACTGCCTCGGTAATAAGAGTGCCTTTGACGCTTGGCGGCCACACCATTCCCGTAGGATGAAATTGCATAAACTCTAAATCGATGAGATCGGCACCAGCATGATACGCTAAAGCATGTCCATCTCCTGTGTATTCCCAAGAGTTACTCGATACTTTAAAACATTTACCAACACCACCTGTGGCTAAAATAATCGATTTTGCTTTAAATAAGACAAACTTTCCAGAGGGACGCCAATAACCCACGGCTCCACAGATACGACCATCATCTATTAATAGTTTTTGAACATTGCATTCCATGTAAACTTCAATGCCTTGATGAATGCCTTTGTCCTGAAGAGTTCGAATTAATTCTAAACCTGTTCTATCTCCTACGTGAGCTAATCGCGGATATCTGTGTCCACCAAAGTTTCTTTGTAAAATTCTGCCATCTTCTGTGCGGTCAAATACAGCCCCCCAAGCCTCAAGCTCATTAACTCTCTCTGGAGCTTCTTTCGCGTGGATCTGGGCCATTTTCCAGTTATTAAGCATTTTGCCACCACGCATTGTGTCTCTAAAATGCACTTGCCAGTTGTCTTCCATTGCTACGTTACCCAAAGCAGCAGCCATGCCGCCTTCGGCCATTACTGTGTGAGCTTTTCCTAGAAGGGATTTACAAACAATACCTGTTGAAACTCCGTGAGCAGATGCTTCAATAGCAGCACGCAAGCCAGCACCACCGGCTCCAATGACGAGAACATCATGTTCAACAACTTGAAAATCCATTAGAAAATTCTAAAATCTTTTATAATTCCCATAGAGACAAGACGAACATATAAGTCTGAAAAACCAACCATAAAAAGAGAAAGCCAGGCCCACAGCATGTGCTTTTTGTTCAAACAACTCACTACTTCCCATGTTTTGTGTTGAACGTCTCCCGGTGTGCCACATTTTGAAAAACAATCCATTCGTCCACCGACAAGATGTCTTAAACTATGGCATGAAAAAGTATAAAGAGATAAAAGAGACGTATTAGCAAAAAGAACAAGAGTTCCTGCTCCAATTCCAAAACCATTTTCAAAACGGGTCGCGTGATAAACATCGATCCAAAGAATTACGATAAAAATAAGCGCAAGATAAAGAAAACAGCGATGAATGTTTTGAAAGATAAAAGGAAAATTCGTTTCCCCCTTATATTTTCTGATTTTTAAATCTCCCACAGCACAGGCTGGAGGTGAAAGAAAAAATGCCCTGTAATAAGCTTTTCGATAGTAATAGCAGGTAGCACGAAATCCTGCCGGTGCCCAAAGAATGAGAAAGGCAGGGGACCATTTCCACCAATCGACTACAATTAAAGGGGAGTAAAATGGGGAAAGGTAAGGCCCCCATTGATAGTGTTCTCCTTGAAATGCGGCCCACGCCGAATAAATGCCAAAAAGACTCAGCCCAATAAAGACAGCTAGCGGGCTCAACCACCAAAAATCTTTTCGAGATGTTTCAAGAAATTGTTCTTCTCTCACCTGTAGTTTCTTCGGGCTATCATAGGGTCAAAATCTTAGTCAAGTTTCTTCCATCGTTATTCGATAAGAAGTTTGTTCGTCTATAAATTTCTCATAAACTAAATGCGCAAAATAATACTGATCTTTTACATTGGTATTAGGATCAAGTTCTAAGATGTATCCTTGTTTTCGAATTTTTTTCATAAGCCTTTTCAATCGAATCTTAATTTTGTCTTGTTGATTCATGATGGCTTGCATAAGCAACTATGATGCCAAGTTATATGGAGAAGCCTAAAACGGTCGCGTGCCGAGAAAACACACATCGACATTTCTATCCTGCAGGGCTGGCGACGTGTTCTATTTTGGAACAGACTTGAATTCGCAAGACAGTTCGCTGAAAGTTTTTTGCCAATAAAAACCGCACTGAGGATTGAAACTTACAGAATCTCTATCAGCAATATCTAGCGGAGTGAGAGGAAAAAGCTTACAAACCAAAGGCTTGATCTTATTAATAGTACATAATCTTGATTTTGTGTCGTAGGCGGGACACACATAACCAATTTGGCAACAGTTGCCACAACGAGTGCAATCGCCCTTTCTTTGAGAAATAAAGAAATCTGTTTTATCGTCTTTGAAGCGAGACCAATAAACTCTTCGAAATTTTCCAAAGAGAGCTGCTCTTTGTTGCTTGTCGAGATAAAAACAGATAATAATAATAACTCGAATTCCAGCAAGGAATTTCTTATAGTAGAGCTTAACCATCGCAAAGGCTTTACTATAGGGGTTTTGCTAGGTCAATAAAAGGGCAGCTAGGGGGAAGAATCAGTATTATATGAAAAGAATATTTCAAATTATCATCATTGTATTGATTTTAGGAATTTGTGCTTATTTCTTTGTGATGAAGGACGAGCGTCTTCCTCACACCTCAGTAAGTGTTGGAAATATGTCACCTGATTTTGAGCTTCAAACACAGGATGGAAGGTTATTTAAACTTTCCGGGCTTCGGGGAAAAGTCGTCGTTTTAAATTTTTGGGCCACCTGGTGCCATGCCTGTCAGGAAGAAATTCCTTCCATGAACGAGTTAGCTGCGGCTTTTGCTTCGAATCAATTGGAAATTGTTGCTGTAAGTCTAGATAATTCCTGGGACGAGATTGATGCATTGTTTAAAAAAATGGGAAAGCCAAAGTTTCTAGTACTTTTAGACCAAGAGAAAACTGTATTTCAACAGTACGGGGTTCATAGAGTGCCTGAAAGCTTTATTATCAGCCCTGATGGCACAATCATAAAACACATTATGGGTACGATTGACTGGAACAGTGACAAAACCAAAAGCCTCATTCGTATTCTGCTAAATAAGAGTTGATTAGTTAAATATATTTTACCGGCCATGCCGTAAGACCCCGACGCTTGCGTCAGGGAGCCTCACTCGCTAATGACAGCAGTAATTTTAGGTTAAGATTTGTGAATTTTATTTGAAACCCGAAGTCTGTCGGGGAGTCCATCGTGCGAACCACACTCATGTTGTTTGGGGATGTCATGCCACCATGAGTCTTTACATTGTTCCTGTCGACTTGGGTTGAGCGGATAATATATTTTGTTTTCTTTTTTTGAAGCTTCTCCTACGACCAATAATCTCACATCTGATTCTGTATTATTAATGAAAGTATGACTAATGCCAGTACCACTTGGAAAACCAACGGCATCTCCTGGTTTTAGAGAATAAATATTTCCATTGATCCAAACATCAGGATTCCCTTCTATAACGTAAACAAATTCTTCTTCAGCACTTTCCGCATGTGGCCAGGAAGTTCTTCTTCCCGGGGGTAGAAGTTCATGATGAATTCCTAGTTTTTTCAAGCCAAAAGCCCTTCCAAATGGTGATCCGATGGATAGCAATTCTTTTGAGTTTGGATAGCTACATGAATCTGCTTCTTGGATTTCGGTATAATGTTTAATAAATTCTGGTCGTTGGATCATAATGGAATGGTCCGAAAAAAAAGTGGTTGCGGGGGCTGGATTTGAACCAGCGACCTCTGGGTTATGAGCCCAACGAGCTACCAGGCTGCTCCACCCCGCGTTAACCATCTTTTCGAAGGACATTTGTTCTTCTTAGAATCAGTTACTTGTAACGTCAGAGCTTCTAACATGTCAAGGCATTGTGAAAAAACAAAAATATGCTATAATTTTGTGCAGTTTTGCTTTAAGGGGGTAATAAATATGTCAGATATGAACACGAACTCTAGCATTGTGGACCTTTCTCAGAAGAGAAAAACCAAAGGGGTGGACCCAAAACACTTAAGGCGCCAAAAGGATATTCGTGAATTTTACCAATATATTCATGCAAATAACTTAAGAAAAGAAGCACTGTACCTCATAGATGCGCACCTCTATAAGACAAAAATTGCTTAAAGTAGAATCAAGAGTTTCGTGATGAAAGAAAGAGCTTTTCTAACTCTTTGTTAAAAGACGATTTTTTAAGTTTTTGTAGGTTGCTTTCTCTTTTTTTCCATTCTTTACTGAACGTGCCGTTCTTAATATCTTTTAAAATGACTTTCATCCTCTGTTTTATTTTTTTATCGCAAACTTTTTGTCCACGAGTTAACGCCCCATAGGAAGCAATGGGACTGATAGCCTCAAACATTCCAGCAACACCCTTTTCTAATAAAATATCTACCATAAATTTTAATTTATAAAAGCTTTCATAAAAAGCCATTAAGGGTGAAATTCCATTTTCAACCATTGTTTCATAGCCTTGTTTTAAGAGTTCAAGAATGCCGCCAGGCAAAAGACACTGTTCGCTAAAAAGATTCGAGATAACTTCCTGCTTAAAATTGGCATAAAAAACTTTGTTTTTTGTGCAGCCTAGAGCCTTGGCATAAGCCAAGGTAAGAGGCTTTAAATTTTTATGAGACCAACTCACAACAACCGGAACTCCACCACCCGAAAGATAAGCTTTGCGCATGGCAATTCCAGTGGCCTTAGGGGCTACAAGAAAATATTTTAAATTATTAGGCAGTTTAAGGTCTCCCAAAATAAAACTATAGCTATGAGAAAAACCTAGAATAGGATAGATCGCCATGGTCGTCTGGATCCCCGCTAGTGCCCTTTGAGCTAAAGGGGGGGATGACAATCGCGATGACAATGATGCAGTAATGACAGAAAAAAGCTCAGAGTGGGTTTCATCAGGGGTGAGAAACATAAGTATGTCAGCTTTTGTTGCTATTTCCTCAAAAGAATAGCTTTGGAATCCATCTTTGTGGGCGATCTTTCTTGATTGACTATTGGATCTTAAACCAATAAAGATTTTAAACCCTGAGTCGCGAAGATTCAAAGCTTGAGCGCGTCCCTGATTTCCATAACCTAAAATACCAATTTTTTTTAACTTCAAAGGCGCAAGATCAATAGTATTGTTGCTGTGGCTCATGTTCATAGGCGTTTTTTATACATGGGATTGTTCTGGTTGCATAGTCTACACAAATACCTAATAATGGAAGGCAGATGATTCAAATAGTACTTTGGGATGACAGTGGTAATACAACCACAACTCAGGATATTGGCCTTGTTAAAAAGGCCCTTTCTGAGCAAAAACACCGCTTTTGGGTCGATTTTGATTCACCAACAAAAGAGGAATTATCCCTCCTAGAAGAAATTTTTCATTTTCATCCACTTGCTGTGAAGGCTGTGCGAGATTTAGTGGGGCTGCCGAAAATTGACTTTTATGAAGACTATCTTTTTCTAGTTCTGCACCGTGTATTTTATCATTTTGAATCTGAAAAATGCGAATTAAGAGAGTTTGAAGTTTTTTTCTCTAAGCAATTTGTTGTCACAACTCACCAGGCACACCTATCCAGAACCTTTCACTCAACACGTGAACAGGTGTGTGAACATCGAATAGAATTAGCTCAGCATGGAACAAGTTATCTTCTTTTCAGGCTTCTGAGCATGGCGTTGCAGGATTATAAACCAGCCATAGAAAAGTGGCAGGATACGCTTGATGAAATTGAACACAGTGTGTTTGAGAGAAGTAGGAACCAGATTTTGGAAAGAATTTTAGAATTTAAGAAATTGGTTACTCATATGCGAAGATCACTCTTACCAGAAAGAGAAGTTCTTATTGAATTGTACGAAAATAGAAATCTTCCTATTTTCGCTAAGGGAACCCATCCTTATTTTAAAGTGGTTTTGGAGAGCATGAACGTGCTCATGCGGGAGCTTGAAAGTTTGAGAGATCATGCAACTTCTATTTTTGATATTTATACGGCGATGCTTTCGATTCGGATGACGGAAACATCCCATAAACTTAATTATGTCATGCAACGATTAACGATGGCCGCTACCATTTTCATGCCTTTGACGTTTATAGTTGGTGTTTATGGAATGAATTTTAAATTCATGCCTGAGCTCAACTGGAAATGGGGATATTTTTTGCTCTGGGGATTGATGGTTAGTGTCACCTCTGGAATGGTTTTTTTCTTCAAGCGAAAAAAATGGTTCTAAAATAACTCTTTAGTCTGCAAAGAGATATTTTCCATCACGAACTTTAGCGAGAGTTTCTTTGAGTCGAAGGACTGTGGCATTGTAAGCATCATCTGACTTTTCATTTTTTTTCTCTTTTATAAATTCTGAAATCTGCTCACGTAAGGATCTTACAAAATGGAAATAAGGTTCATTGTCTTCATCGTATGAAATAAGATCATAAATAAGACCTTTCTTATTAAAATAAAATACAATTTTATATTTAATATCCACTTCCTCCTTGCTTTCGGCTTTGAAAATAGTCGTCATAGTGACTTTTATGGAGGATTCTTCTCTGTCTACGTGGTCAGAATATTGAATTAAAAAATTAGTTTTTTTGAGGGACTTTTGAACTTGCGGGTACGCTATAGCTTCGATGAGTTCTTGAAGTGTTTTTTGAAATTCTTTTTTAGAAGAGCCACTCGTCCAATATTCATTCTTATACCTTTCATGAAGAGCCTGCTCTGTCATCGTGTTAAAATCAAAATATTTCCTTAATTCGTTAGTGGGGTGCTCTTTTTGTTTCTCGTATTCTAATTTGTTGGTTTTGACTAACGCATATTCAGGATGTGTTTTAAGAATGTCGATCATTTGTTTAAGCCTTTGCACCTGAATGGGCTCTTGAGCAATGGCGCTGTAGGCAGCAGATACAATCAATGAAAAAGCATATAAAAACAACAGTTTAGACGTATTTTGCATGAAGACCCCTTTCTTTTTTGGAATACCACAATTATACCATATTTTTTATAATCTCTGTGAAGACATTCATGCTTCTCACATCTTCTAAAATCAACTTTTTGTTTGAGCATAATGGAATTTCCATATGTTCTGGAATGAGGCTGCCGTGAGAAGCCTTGTGCTTAGGAAACTCAAACTGGTCACGCAAATCGAATCCTTTTTTGGCGCATATGACAACATCACCACATCGAGGGGATTGGAATAATGAGGAAAGTTGAAAGTCCATGTCTGGATATTGTGATTGCCACCCTCCCCCTTGTCCCCTCCCATCGATGGAGGGGGGGGCTTCGCTATAATTCAGAGTCACAATGCCTCGTTCTTTAGATTTCATTGCAATCCAGTCAACGGCGTCTTGTTCGAGAAGCATTTGTAGAATCCATTTGTGCTCATCAGCGAGAGTTTCGTAAAAAACTCTTTCTTTTCGATCTGTAAAATAGAGATGGGCCATGGCATTCCCGGATGGCATCACTGAATACTGAAATTTTTTTCTCCATATTTTTGGATAATAGAAAACTTTTTGTTTCTGTTTTTCTAAAAACTGGGAAAGATCAAAATGAGAATGAGTATCACTTAAACCATGATCGCTGGTCGCAATAACAAGTGTGTTTTCAAAATGAGGGTCATTAAGCCTGATGTGTTTATCTAAAATATCTCCAAAATAGTGATCTGCCCGCCTATAAGCCTCTTTTAATTTCTTACTTTGAAGGCCAAAGTGATGAGCCGTGCCGTCAATTCCAGGAAAGACACAGAACACAAACGTGGGTTTGAGAGGAATTGATTTCAAAAAACTCTGTGAAATTCTTTGATCCACCCACAACCACCGACCAGAAAAATGGGCAGTCGGTGAGTAAATAGATTTAATCCAAGAGATTTTATTTTTCGACGAATGAGAAAGACCTAGCGAAATAGGATTGTAAAGATTAAAGCTATGGTCAAAGTAATGAAAAAGAGACTTAGTATTTTTTGTTATGTCATGATTGATCGAAAAACTGTGATAGCCAACATAGCTTCTTGAAAATCGTTTTTTTTTTAAATGGTAGGCCTCTTTATCGAACCATCGAATGCCTGGAATGTTACACTCGCCAGGAGTTTTTCCGGTTAAAAAGGGTAAATAGGCTGGACCCGTTGTCGAGGGAAAGCTTGTATAGATTTTTTTAAATTCACCAGAAGAAAGAAGGTATTTTTGAATATTGGGTAAAGAACCCTGTTCAAGAAGGGCTTTAAAAAGAGAGTAGGAGGCTCCGTCCCAAAGGAAAAAGAAACAATGTTTCATTAATATATATGAAAAAAATATCGATCCCTCGTCAAGCTCGGGGTGACAGAAAACAAGCTCGGGGTGACACAAATATTAATAATAAGTATAGTAAAGCTGCGTTTTGCCACCCTGATTTTTCCAAGACAGAAATCTAGAAACATTCAATGACTCTTCGTAGAGAGTTGATAGAATATTGTCAGCCATAAAAGCATTTGAAATTGAAAATTCAATGGACTGAATACTGTTAGATACAATAAGTTTATACTGCCCTGCATTTCTAAAGGAAAGAAAACCCCCACCACATACCGAGGTGTGAAGTGTAATGAGATCTGCAGAACTTCCTAATGGCATAGGACGGTGATCCCAGGCGGAATTTAACTTGGTGAAATTGTCGTTTGTGCTTAAGTAAAACTGACCCTGGTTGTTTTTCCATAATACTTGAGCTGTTTGATCACCCTGGCTTAAACCAATGACTGGTTTAAAACTTTTATCCACAACAACACCCAGAGGATTTATCTTGATAGGTTCAGACCAAAGAGTTCCTCCCAAAGAGCTGGAAGAACTCAGCATGAACTTAAGATCATCGGCATCATAATAGGCTACAGCGAAATGCTCAGATCCACTTGCGGCATCGAAATGGTTTTTATCAGCAATCACGATGCGTTGTGCCGCTTGAGTTCGAGGGTCTAGCACAGAAGGGTTAACTGTGAACCTCTGGCTACCCATCAGTTGGACACTCCAGAGCTTTCTGTCTTGATCTACTACACTCAACAATCGCAAATTTCCCTGTTTATCTTGCATTATTTTAAGTGTTTCTTGCGGATCCTGCTCAAGACCTTGGGCTAAACCAAAAATGTTTGAGAAGGGAAGTGTTGAAAATCGAGTTTCATGAGATGAAAAAGTATCAGAGATAAAAATATCGTAGGTGACTGGTTGCTGTTGAGCAGCTTTTCTTTTGACAATACCAACAAAATAAGTTTCACCGTTATCAAAAAGAGGAAACGTTTGAACTAATTCATAATATCTTTTTTCATAACGTGTTTCCAGTGTGCGGTGTTGAAAAGTGTCTCTTTCAAAATCATAAAAGGAAAACCCCAATTTGATTTTGTCGTTTGTGCCAGTAGATGTGTGTTCGACATATTCATAGGAAAGAACATAAAGATTTCTAAAATCATGCGGAATTTTTGTTATTCCTGGGGCTTCGTAAGATACTCGTGTAATAGTTGTTCCCACAGCTTGTGTGAGGTGAGTTTGAGGTGAAAGTGTGCGCTGTCTTACATCCATTTGACCAGCAATATTAGGATAAATCTGAACAAGCAGAAGCTCCCCCACATGGGTTGTATCATGACCCAAAAGGGTGATGAGATTGCCGCGTCCGCCTCTCCACTGGTCTATGCTAATGGTTTTTGTTGCATCAAGATCGCTTAAAAATTCAGGTGGAGGACTGATAATCAAATTAGGTCGAACTGCAACACTAGCCTGACCTGATATGTGTCCTTTCAAAGTGTCACCACTGACGACGACGGACTCCAGTCCAGACCTCAAAGAAGTTATACAACCCGAGCGTTCAATTTCGAGAATGGAGGAAGCTCTTCGTGAAGAGGACGTCAGAGTAGAAAGGGGGCTAAATTGAATGTTCTGGATATTAACGTTGGAATAGGCCATTCCCAAGAAGTTACCGCGTCCGTCGTAAGTTCCGGGGTAGATTTTCTCAGTAGCTCCTACCGACATTTCAATATTTTGAATTTGTTTTCCAAAAGCATCAGCAGGCGCTATGGAGCGTGGGAGCTCAACTTTTTGGATGTCACATGACATACAAAAAAACGCGAAAAATAAATATTTTAGTGTGTTTTTTTCCTTCATGAATTTTTGTGGGATCGACTCCTATTTTATCGCATCTAGGGTGTTAAAACAATTGGCACAGTTTTTGAAAAGAAAACCGTCAGGCAGGTTTGATAATAAGTGTCTGGTAGTTTTAAGGTGATTTTGATATAACATATGAAAATGTCTGAAAAAAACATCAGTTTTGCCATTCAAGGGATGCATTGCGCCTCGTGTGCAGCCAAGATAGAGAAGACATTCAAAACAAATGCTCAAGTGTCAAACATTTCTGTTAATTTTGCTAGTTCCAGAGCTCTTGTTGAATCAACACTTACTTTTGAAGAGATTAAAAAGATCATCCAGGATTTGGGTTACCAAGCCTATTCTCTTCAAGAAAAAAACACTCAAGACCAGGATTTGGAAGCTCGCAAAAATGAAATACTGATAGCTTTGTCCTGCAGTTTTGTAGTTTTTCTCATCTCCATGGTTTTTCACATCGAAACCCTTTGGGGTTTTACAGTGCAAGCTCTTTTATCTTCTATCGTTCTTTTTTATCCAGGAAGGTATTTTTTTATTTCTGCTTGGAAAAATCTTAAAAAACTTTCAACTAATATGGACACTCTTATCGCATTGGGTTCCGGGTCTGCCTATGGCTATAGTTTTATGGCTCTATTTCAAGACGAGCCTTTGTATTTCGAAACAGCTTCTCTGATTATATCCTTTGTTTTAGTTGGAAATTATTTAGAAAGAAAATCTAAACAAAAATCTAATGAAGCATTGAACCAATTAATTCAAATGACTCCACAGGTGGGCCGTGTCATCAAAGGGAAAGAAGAACAAGTCGTCCCCATTTCTGAAATACATGTGGGAGATCATTTATTGATTAAACCTGGGGAGCACATTCCACTGGATGGGAAAGTTGTCGAAGGTATTTCTTCTATTGATGAGTCCACGATGACGGGAGAAAGCCTTCCCTCTGAAAAAAAAGAAGGAGATTATGTCTATGCCGCTACAATCAACAAAAGTGGGGCTTTGCATATTGAAGTTACAAAAAAAAATACAGAAACTCTTTTTGCAAAACTAATTGAACTTGTAGATCGGGCCCAGAGCTCTAAGGGGCGTTATCAGAGGTTGGCTGATGTTGTATCTTCTTACTTTGTTCCAGCCATCTGTGTTCTATCGGTTCTCACTTTTGTAGGATGGTTTTTGAATGATGATGTATCGTTAGCATTGAAGTATGCCATTGCTGTTCTTGTCATTGCCTGCCCTTGTGCTTTGGGATTGGCAACCCCAATAGCAGTTGTCACTGCTGTGGGTCAGGCGGCCAGGCGTGGAATTCTCTTCAAAAATGCTGAAGTTCTCAATCTTCTTTCTAAAACAAAAGTTCTTTTTTTTGATAAAACAGGGACTATTACAAGGGCTCACCCTGTAGTTCATCAAGTCGTTCCACTTTCTAAAAAGTTTACAGTAAAGGACATATTAAAACTTGCCTCTGCCGGTGAAAAAAAGTCAGAGCATCCACTGAGCATTGCCGTTGTAGAAAGAGCGAAAGCCTTGTCTCTAGAGATTGATTCAGCTTTGCATTTTAAAAATTTTGAGGGAAAAGGGATTTCTTTTCAAGTTGCAAGTAGGTCCTTGCTCGTAGGAAATGAGGTATTTATGAAGGAAAATAATATCCCTCTAGAAAATTCCCAAAGAACTCTTGAAGAGTTTAAAAATTTTGCTTTTACGACTGTGTTTGTTTCCATTGATGGCGTTTTGGAGGGGGTTTTACTTATCTCAGATGAAATTCGTGAAAATGTGAGAGAAACAATTCAAAAGTTAAAACAACTTTCTATTCATCCTATGATGGTAACAGGGGATAATCCCCAAACAGCTAAAGCTGTTGCAGCAATTATTGGTGTTGAAGATACTTTTGCGAACTTAAAACCTGATGAAAAATTAGAGAAAATCAAAGAATATCAAAGAAGAGGTCATGTAACTGCCATGGTTGGAGATGGTGTGAATGATGCTCCAGCTCTTGCCACTTCTGATGTTGGCATTGCTGTTGAGGGCGGCAGCCACATAGCGCTTGAATCGGCTGATGTAACACTCCTCAAGGGAGATTTTTCAAGGATTGTCTCTGTTTTTGAAATTGCAAGGAAATCAGTGCGGATTATGAAGCAAAACTTATTTTGGGCTTTCTTTTATAATGTTGTCGCTATTCCCTTTGCAGCGCTTGGGTATCTTCATCCGGTGCTTGCGGCAGCGGCTATGTCGGCTAGCTCATTGACTGTAGTTTTCAATGCATTAAGACTCAGGAAATCTTGACCACAGCACACATTCGAAATTTTTGTATTATTGCTCACATTGATCATGGAAAGTCTACGCTTGCAGACAGAATTCTGGACCTGACCCAAGCCATTACAGAAAGGGAGAAGCGGGATCAGTACCTGGATACCATGGAACTGGAGCAAGAACGTGGCATTACTATTAAGGCTCAAAGTGTTCGACTCAAATATAAGGCCAACGACGGGCAAGAGTATTACTTCAATTTGATTGATACGCCAGGACACGTCGATTTTACCTACGAGGTTTCAAAAAGTCTTTCAGCTTGTGAGGGAGCTATTCTCATTGTGGATGCTGCTCAGGGTGTTGAAGCTCAAACTGTAGCAAATCTTTACCTTGCTCTGGATAATAATCTTACAATTATTCCAGTGGTTAATAAAATCGACTTACCCAATGCCGATATTGAAAGGGCTAAATTAGAACTTGAAGACTTAGGTGTTGATTCTTCAGATGCGGTTTGCATTAGCGCCAAAACGGGTTTGAACGTTGAGAAGGTTTTAGAGGCAGTCGTAAAAATTATTCCTCCCCCCTCCGACATGAGCCAAAAGCCCCTGAAAGCTCTCATTTTCGACAGTTGGTACGACTCTTATAAAGGCGTTATTGTGCTTACTCGAGTTTTCGAAGGAAAAATTCAAAAGGGGCAAAAAATCAGACTTGTGGCATCGCAGCGAACTTACGAAGTACAAGAATTGGGGTTTTTTACTCCCAAACCTATACCCGTTGTAGAGTTATGCTCAGGAGAAGTAGGTTTTGTGATCTGTGCTATTAAAAATATTGGTGATACAAAAGTCGGGGAAACAATTACGGACGAAGAACACCCGTGTGAAAAACCTTTACCAGACTTTAAAGATGTTAAACCCCTTGTCTACAGTGGATTCTTTCCAACGTCTGCCAAGGAGTTTGATCCCCTGCGTGACGCGTTAGAAAAGCTTCAGCTTAATGATTATTCTTTTTGTTTTGAACCAGAATCTTCTGTAGCTCTTGGATCTGGTTTTCGGTGTGGTTTCTTAGGCCTTCTTCATATGGAAATTATTCAGCAACGTCTTGAGCGAGAATATAATTTGAACCTGATCGCAACGGCCCCATCGGTTGTATACGAGATTATTCTTAATAATAAGGACATGATTCACATTGAGAATCCCTCAGAACTACCGGATCCAACCAAAATAGATGAAATTCGTGAACCTATGGTCGAAGTTCACATCCACACTCCCCCCGATTATATCGGAGCGCTGATTACATTGTGTATTGACAGACGGGGAATTCAAAAGAAAATTGAATATTTATCAGATCGAAGAGCCGTTCTTTCTTTTAACCTTCCATTTAACGAAATTATTTTTGATTTTTATGACAAGCTCAAATCCATTTCTCAAGGATATGCCTCTATGGATTACAACGTCATAGGCTATCAAACCTCTGATCTTGTAAAGCTTGATATTTTGGTTAACGGAAAGCCAGTCGATGCGCTATCATTTATAGTCCATCGCACTCGGGCTTTTCATAAAGGGCGGGAACTTGTGAAAAAGATGCGAGAAGTGATTCCTCGCCAAATGTTTGAAGTAGCGCTTCAAGCAGCTATTGGCTCGCGCGTCATAGCTCGTGAAAGTGTCAAAGCTTTGCGAAAAAATGTTACGGCAAAGTGTTACGGGGGCGATATTACAAGGAAAAGAAAACTGCTAGAAAAACAAAAGGCTGGCAAAAAGAAGATGAAAATGATAGGAAATGTGGAAATCCCTCAAGAAGCGTTTCTTGCTATTTTGAAGGTAGAAGATTAACTTGTTATGGTAATGCAGAAGATCGATCAACCTAAAAAAAGCGGGCACAAAAGAGAAGCTTTTGAAGCCATTTTCGTGGCCCTCCTTATCGCCGTCCTTTTAAGGGCTTTTATTGTTGAAGCCTTTGTTATTCCCTCACCCTCCATGGTTCCCACCCTTTTAGAAGGAGATTTTATACTTGTTAATAAGTTTGCTTATGGTTTGAGAATTCCTTTTACAAAAAAGAGGGTTCTTTATCAGGGGCGCACTCCAAAACCTGGAGAAATTATAATTTTCATGTTCCCATGGGAGCAGGCCCCTATTTTCCAAAGAGACTACAAGGGTAAAGATTTCATTAAACGTGTTGTAGGGGTTCCAGGAGATAGAATACGAGTAGGGGATTATAAGAAAACACTACCTGATGGAAGTGAAGTTCTTGTTGAAGGTCAGCTTTTTGTGAACGATCAACCTGTCCAGAAGGTAAAAATTTCTGATTTAGAAGACCTTGAAGATTTTTCCGGACCAGCTTCGCTCTTTGAAGAAGAGATTCAAGGTATTAAACACATGATTCGTGAAAAAAAGAATAAAGCATTTTCTGGAGGAAAATACTACCCAAGACCTGGAGAAGAAAGCTATTTTACAGTCCCGCAGAACTCCTTGTTTGTCATGGGAGACAATCGCGATAACAGTTCTGATAGCCGCTCCTGGGGTGTCGTCCCTATGGAGAATTTAAAAGGCACAGCTCTTTTTATATGGATGTCAGTAGAACTGGGAGAAAGTAGCAATTTTTTCATGCGCCTTATCAAGTCGAAAGGAGTCCGGTGGAATAGAATATCCAAAATCATTCTATGAAGCACTTACTGGGAGTTAAAGAACTTGATACGGCAACCATTAAATCTATCCTGAAAGAAGCTTTTTATTTCAAAAAACAAGTCGAAAAAAAAGATCCAAAGTTATCAACTCTGCTCAAAAATGACGTTGTAGCCAATGTTTTTTTTGAGCCAAGCACACGAACCCGTGTTTCATTCGAAATTGCAGCAAAAAAATTAGGAGCCTCGGTTATTAACGTATTGGCAGAATCTTCTAGTATTGTTAAGGGCGAGACTATTTTTGATACTCTTTTAAACCTTGAAGCTATGGGGGTCGATTTATTTATTTTAAGACACAATCAGTCCGGAATGCCACATTATCTGTCTAAATACTTGAAAACTCCTGTCATTAACGCAGGGGATGGCTCTCATGAACACCCAACGCAGGCTCTTTTAGACCTTATGACAATAGTTGAATACAAGAAGAATTTGAAAAATCTTAAAGTCGTGATTGTTGGAGATATCTTGCACAGTCGTGTTGCGCGATCCAATATTTTTTGTCTTTCGAAATTTGTATCTCAAGTCACTCTATGTAGTCTTCCAACCTTAATACCTAAAGGATTTTCAGAATTGGATGTTTCCATATCTTACAATTTACAAGAATCTGTTAAAGATGCAGACATTATAATGGTGTTAAGGCTTCAGAAAGAACGCCATGAACAAAATGATATCCCCTCTATCAAAGAATATATTAAATACTGTCAACTTAATGAGAAATTAAAGTTTCCAAAAGATGCCTTGATTATGCACCCAGGCCCGGTAAATAGAAATGTAGAAATGAGTGATGGGCTTTATCACTCGTCTCAGTCGGTTGTTCTTTCACAGGTGCGAAACGGATTACCAATGCGGATGGCACTCATTTCGCGTTTTCTGAATAAAGACCATAAAAAAATAAAAACTAAAAAATTAACAGCATATGACGGGTAGAAAAATGGTTACATTAATTAAAAATCTAAAAATATTTAATCCAGGACACAAAATTTTTGAAGGGTCGATAGTTCTCAAAGAAGGGAAAATTGCTGATATTATTAAAAATAAAAGTCAGAAGTGGGACGATTCTCATTTTGAGAAAGTCATCGACGGAAAGGGGCTTCATTGTTTTCCTGGTTTTATTGATCTGCACAGTCACCTAAGGGAACCTGGTTTTGAAGAATGTGAAACCATTGAATCGGGCTCGAAATCTGCTGCTGCAGGTGGTTTTACAACGGTGTGTTGTATGCCCAATACGAATCCTGTAAACGATCATCCTCGAGTGACTCATCTGATTCAAGAAAAAATTCAAAACCATGCTGTCATAAAAGTTTTTCCTATTGGAGCTATTTCAGAAGGCTTAGAAGGTAAGAAACTAGCCCATATCGGTTTGTGTATTGAAGAAGGAATCGTTGCCATTTCTGATGACGGACGTTGTGTGACTTCAACTGCCTTTATGCAAAAGGCCTTAGCCTATTCCAGGCAGTTTGAAATTCCCGTTGTTGTGCATGCTGAGGATCCAGAACTTGTTTATGATGCTGGTATTCATACGGGTAGACGCGCTTCTCTCTTGGGACTCAAGGGAAGCCCTGCTTTAGCTGAAGAGGTTATTGTTTCCCGAGATATTATTCTTGCAGAAAGGAGTCGTGCCAAACTTCACATTGCCCATGTTTCGTCGTGGCAGGCTCTCAAACATATTGAGCGGGCAAAAGATAGAGGAGTTTCTGTTACCTGTGAGGTGTGTCCGCATCATCTTGTTCTTACTGAAAAAGCAGCGGATGATTTTAACACTTTGGCGAAAGTGGCCCCTCCTTTGCGGACTGAAAAACATCAGATTGCTTTACGCAAGGCCTTGAAAGACGGTGTTATTGATGCCATCGCAACGGATCACGCCCCGTGGGCAGAGAAATATAAGGATCTTCCTTTTCAAGAAGCCGCGTGCGGTATTGCTGGGTTTGAGACGGCTTTTGCTTTGAGTTATTCGCTAGTTTTAAAAAAAGTCATAAGTCTTGATCAATTGATATCTAAGCTTACGGTTGAGCCAGCTCGCATTTTTGGGTTTAAGAAACCAGAAATTAAAAAAGCACAGAGCGCTGATCTCACACTTGTAAACCTTTCGCAGAAATATCAAATTGATTCACAACAATTTCTTTCGAAATCAAGAAACACTCCCTTTCATGGAATGAAAGTTCAGGGAAAAATTAAATATACTTTTTGTCGCGGTGCACTTGTTTATGGCGACATCTGAAGCATTTCTTTTTCTTGAAGATGGGACGTTAATTCATGGAAAATCTTGTGGAGCCAGAGGAACCTCTGTAGGAGAGCTCGTCTTTAACACCTCTATGTCGGGTTACCAGGAGATTTTAACGGACCCTTCTTATTATGGGCAAATTATCACAATGACGTTTCCTCATATTGGCAACTATGGCACCTCACCTCTTGATGACGAATCTGACAAAGTGTGGGCCAAAGGTCTTGTTGTCAAAGATATGTGTGAAAAGCCTCGATTGAGAGCCACTCTGTCTCTGCCTAGTTACTTAGCAAACAACAATACGGTTGCCATTAGTGGGATTGATACAAGAAAACTGACAAGAAAGTTAAGATCACAAGGTTCTTTGAAGGCCGTCATCACAACAGAATCAACTAATTCAAAGAATTTATTCAAAATTCTTGAGAAAGAGCCCCCGATGCTGGGAAGAAATTTAAGCTTTGATGTCAGTTGTAAAAAACACTATAGAATTGAAAATAAGCAAGCACAGTGGCGAATTGTCGCAATCGATTTTGGGATTAAAAAATCAATTTTAAAATATCTGAAAGAGAGAGGTTGTGAAATACACGTCGTTCCAGCCTGGTCCACGGCGGAGGAGATCTTATCGCTTCACCCACAGGCTCTCTTTCTTTCCAATGGGCCTGGAGATCCTGCTGCTGTTACGACCGCCATTGAAACGATTCGTAACCTCGTAGGAACTATGCCTATTTTTGGGATTTGTCTTGGACATCAGCTCTTATGCCTAGCCCTTGGCGCCACAACGTATAAGCTCAAATTCGGTCATCGGGGCGCAAACCATCCGGTATTAAATCCTGCTAAAAACAGTGTTGAAATAACGACTCATAATCATGGATTCGCTGTCAATCATCCTGGAGCTTCGAAAAGCGAAGGATCTCATGAAGTGAGCATTCAAAATCTCAACGACCATACTCTTGAAGGAATTTATGATCCAAAAAATTTTCTGCTTTCGATTCAGTACCATCCAGAGTCTTCCCCAGGCCCACTGGACTCCCTTTACTTATTTGATAAGTTTGTTGAAATGATGAGGGGGTTTCACAAATGATTGCTGAGCAGTATTTAGATCGCATTATCGAAACTTATACGACCGGAAAATATGAGCAACAGGTTCGACATGCTAAGGGAGAGTTTTTTAAATTAACAGGTGTTGTTTTTGAAAATGACCCTTTTTTTGAAGAAAGAATGGATTTATTTCTTGAATGGTACCTCTTTACAAGGCCTTTAGACAATCACGATATGCCCCCGGTTAAACTATTTTATTTAGAGGGAGAAAAAAAGTTTAATCATGAAGAACGAGATGTTTATTTTGGATTAACGCAAATTCTCCACAGTCTATTTCAACTTAAAAAAATTAAGAAAAATATTTTTTATTTGAAAGATTTTTTTATGGATAAAGCGGTTCAAGTTTGTGTGACTGATACTTTAACTCTGAGTTGTGGAGATATATTCGAAGCGCGTCTCATACCGTATCAGGGAAAATATTATTTTGGAAAAGGTTTTTGTTATCATTCCCCTCAAACTAAAACTTTTATAGAACAGAGAATTAAAAAGATTAAACATCTTGATGAAACCTTCAAACAAAAATTGCTTTTGGATTTAGCTTCGATGAGATTAAAGCATGATCGCTACCCGCACATTGATCTTAAACATATTTACTCGCTTGATTCTAAAATTTAATGCCAAAGCGAACTGACATTCATAAAATTTTAATTATCGGATCTGGCCCCATCGTGATTGGTCAGGCCTGTGAGTTTGATTACTCTGGAACACAAGCCTGTAAAGCGCTTAAAAAAGAAGGTTTCGAAATTGTTCTTGTCAATTCGAACCCTGCAACCATTATGACAGACCCGCAAGTGGCAGATAGAACTTATATTGAACCACTAAATATTTCGTTTCTTGAAAAAATTATTGAAAAAGAAAAACCAGATGCGCTTTTACCAACATTGGGAGGTCAAACAGCGCTTAATTTAGCAAGAGCCCTTGCTAAAAGTTCATTTCTACAAAAACATGGAGTGTCACTTTTAGGGGCAAGTCTCTCTGCTATCGAAAAAGCGGAAGATAGAGAGCTCTTTAAAAAGGCCATGCAAGAAATTGGTCTTCAGGTACCCCATAGCTTTACTGTTAAGTCTCTGGCTGAGGCTTATCGTGCGTTAAATCATTTAAACTTTCCTCTCGTTATCAGGCCTTCTTACACGTTGGGAGGTATGGGTGGCAGTATTGTTTATAATTCACAGGAGTTTAGTGAATATCTTCAATGGGGATTTAATCAAAGTCCTGTTCACGAAGTTTTAGTAGAGGAATCAGTTTTAGGATGGAAAGAATTTGAGCTCGAAGTCATGCGCGATAAAGCAGACAATGTCATTATTGTTTGTTCTATTGAAAACTTTGATCCGATGGGTGTTCACACGGGGGATAGTATTACGATTGCACCCCAGCAAACGCTGTCGGACAAAGAATATCAAGTTTTAAGAGAGGCTGCTAAAAAAATTATACGAAAAATTGGTGTTGAAACGGGTGGATCTAACATTCAATTCGCTGTGCATCCAGAAACAGGAAAAATGGTTGTGATTGAAATGAATCCCAGGGTTTCTAGAAGCTCTGCTTTGGCCTCTAAGGCTACAGGCTTTCCGATTGCTAAAATCGCAGCTTTGTTAGCTGTGGGGTACACCCTGCCGGAAATTCAAAATGATATTACATTGAAAACGCCTGCGTGTTTTGAGCCTGTATTGGATTACGTAGTAACTAAAATTCCTAGGTTTAATTTCGAAAAATTTCCTCTGACCCCACAAGTGCTGACGACTCAAATGAAATCAGTGGGAGAAGTGATGGCAATAGGGCGGACATTTAAGGAATCACTTGGTAAGGCGCTTCAATCTTTGGAAGTAAGTGTTCCCTCTTTTTGCGACCTGTCCAAGAATCAGATTAAAGAGCAATTGAACATTCCTAGTCATAAAAGAATTTGGCTTATCTATGAAGCGTTTCGAAAGGGGGTTTCAGTCGAAGAGGTAGCACATCTTTCAAAAATTGATCCCTGGTTTTTGTATCATGTTGAAGAATGTGTGGGGTTAGAAAATGTCATTGCCCATCACAAAATCTGTAGGGATTGGAAAGATATTTTTGCTCACTCAGACAGCGCTCCTCGGGAGCGACACTCAAGGTCTCTCCCTGCGGTGCGAACTCGCCGCAAAAACACTTCCCAATCCTTTTCAAATTTTGTTAGTCTTTTAAAACAAGCCAAGCAGTGGGGGTTTTCAGACGCTCATGTTGCAAAACTTTGTCATCAATCACCACAAGACATCGAAAGCTTAAGAATTTGCGAAAACATTCAGCCTGTTTATAAAGTTATTGATACATGCGCTGGAGAGTTTGAATCTTACACGCCTTACTTATACTCAACTTATGACGATGAAGACGAATCGAAAATAAGTTCAAAAGAGAAAGTTGTTATTATCGGAAGTGGTCCCAATAGAATTGGTCAGGGAATAGAATTTGATTATTGCTGTGTTCATGCAGTGATGGCATTGAAGGGCATGGGTTACGAAACGATTATGATCAATTGTAATCCAGAAACTGTGAGCACTGATTATGATACAGCGGATAAGCTTTATTTCGAGCCCTTAACGTTTGAGCATGTTCTTCCCATTTTAAAGTTGGAAAATCCTTGTGGAGTTATTGTTCAATTAGGAGGGCAAACCCCTTTGAAACTAGCACAAGAAATTGAAAGGGCTGGATTTAAAATTTTGGGAACAACGGTGGCAACAATTATGTCTTGTGAAAATCGTGAGTTTTTTTCAAGTATTGTGGAAGAGCTAGGCTTGCGACAGCCTCAACATGAAACGGCGACTTCAAAAGAGCAAGCTTGCGATGCTGCAGAAAAACTTGCTTTTCCACTTGTGGTGAGGCCCTCTTTTGTTTTGGGCGGGCAATCGATGGAAATCATTTATGACATGGACAATATGAAACGATATTTGTCTGTCGCCTTTGAAGGGTCCTCTGACAATCCTCTTCTGCTTGATCGCTACATTGAAAATGCAACGGAGGTTGATGTTGATGTCCTGTGTGATGGAAAAGATGTTTATATTGCTGGGGTTTTAGAACACGTGGAAGAAGCGGGGGTTCACTCAGGTGATAGTAGTTGTTCGCTTCCCGGGTTTAGTCTTTCTGAAAGTAAAATTAAAAAATTGGAAGAACAAGCAACAGCCATTGCCAAAAAACTACAGATTTGCGGATTGATGAATATTCAGTTTGCTCTACTGAGTGATTCAATTTATGTCCTGGAAGTTAATCCCAGAGCTTCTCGTACGATTCCATTTATTGCCAAGGTGACAGGTCTTCCCCTTGTTAAAATAGCTACTGAACTGATGATGGGTAGACCATTGTCATTGCGAGGAGTTCCTTGGGCGACGCGGGAATCTATTCCTTTCTTTGCTGTTAAGCGCTCTGTATTTCCCTTTATAAAATATCCTCATGAAGACTGTATTTTAGGCCCTCAGATGAAATCTACAGGTGAAATCATGGCGATTGAAAAAAGTTTTCCAATGGCCTTTGCAAAGGCTGCACAGGCTGTTGATTCCCCACTTCCATCTGAAGGTGCGGTTTTTATAAGTGTTAAGAATGAGGATAAATCACAAGCGTTTGAAGTGGCAGCCGAACTTTTGAAATTAGGTTTTTCAATTACAGCAACCCGGGGTACGTGCGAGTATTTTAAGAGCAAAGGGTTACACAGTGTTGCTTCAATTAATAAAGTTCTTGAAGGACGTCCTCATATTGTGGATGCGTTGAAAAGTCGGGCACTTCATTTAGTGATTAATACGACAAAAGGTGAGCAAGCTTTGAGGGATTCATTTGATATTCGAAGATGTTCTTTGGAACTAAATATTCCTTATTTTACAACTATTTCAGCTGGACTGTGTGCCGTTCAAGCCATTCAGGCAATGAAGCAAAGAGATTTTGAGATATTTTGCCTGCAGGATCTGCATACCCTTACCTACTAAGGGGGATATTGATTCTTGTTTATGGAGAAAAAACTCATTTTGTGACCTATGATTTTTTCAGAGAGAAAAGCAAGTAGAAAGGCAAAAATAAATCTTAATGGAACGACTATCATACAAGAAATACTTGCTGTGCCATTTGCTTGAAGCTATATTTATTCTGTTTTGATTTCTTTAAAAGTGAAGAATTGGAAAGAAATGAACGAGAATAAGAGTATAAGATCCATGCTGTGGTTCATCGTGTTTTTATTCACTATGCTGTTAAATAACACAGCTCTGGGAAAAACTCCGAAGGAGTGTGTAGATTTATTTGATCGGAAAATCAAGCACTTAAAAGGAAAACCAGAATGCCTATCTTCTTGTCTCGCTGTAACAGTAGATATGGGGACTTTTCTTTGTACATCTACCAATTCTTATTGTCAGGAATATTGCACTCCATGCAAAGATCCTATTCTTATTCATTTTGACGGGAAAAATCTCAAAATTATTCGAAATTGCTCCAAAGTTCTGGGTGCATGGAAAGCTGTATCTGGGGGAGCAAATGGAAGTGAAGTCATTTTTCCGTGGACTAAAATCCAAGGCGGGCCGGTACCGAAAGGCAGGTGCTTCATTAATCCGAAGGAAATAACCGAACCCTCACTTAAAAGACCTATTTTCTTTTTTAGTCAAGCATCATGGGGGAAATTTAGAGTTCCGTTACACCCGGAGAAAGAAATGAATGTCTTCGGAAGGGGTGGTTTTTTCATTCATGGAGGTAGAGAGTATGGAAGCGCAGGCTGTATTGATCTTGATGATCACGAGCTACCCTTTTTTACTTGGCTCAAAAAACAGACTGGCATTATCCCAGTTGAGATCAAATATGAGTAGTTCATGGAAACTCTTAATCTTCTTTTTTTTTATGTCGCCATTGCCAATCACGACTATTTACGCAAAAGATCCTGCATTATTAAGTCCCAGTGAAGTACTCAGCCTTAAACCTGGTACAAAGGAATTAAAACAAAGGCTCATGTGGGAATATCCAAAACTGACTGATCCAAATGAACTTTATTCCGGAATGCTCGACGTTTTAAAATGGTATCCCAATGACCAAGAGTGGATTAACCTTTTTGGGAAACTACTTCGTGATAAGAAAAGAAGAATCTACGCCATGATAGCTCTTGGCAAATATAAATCTCGAAAATATGAAAAACAAATTTATGCCATTTGTATTGATAAAGGGAAAGTAGTCTGGGAAGCATTTCAAAGTTTATTTGAAATGAATTCTCCCTATCTGTTAAAAGCTGTGGAAAAGGCAAAAAGCCAGGCTTCAAATGAAACAAACATTAAAGAATCTAGAAAACTTCTCGAGACTATTGAAAAGAAATATTATGAGCGCCAGAGGCGCCCAAAATGACAAAGCAGTTCTACTCCCGCTAAGCCGATATTGATTACTGTTTATGGAGAAAAAACCTCATTTTGTCACCTATGATTTTTTCAGAGAGAAAAACAAGTAAAAAAGCAAAAATAAATCTTAATGGAACGACGATCAGAAAAGGAGCGCCTATCATCATTACAAGAGCACTGTCCTCAATGTAGCTATGCGAAATACCCAGTAATAAATGGGAAAAAAGGATTTCTCTATGAGTGATTGCTCCTGAATGAGATTGCTCAATGATGAGACCACCGCCATAGGCAAGACCAAGAGTCAATCCAATGACAACAGTGGGGATAGCGTGCGACCCAATTCCAAGAGGTTTTAAAACTGGATGAAGAAAACGGGTTAAATATTTTGTAAAACCTAAAAGTTCTAGAATATTGAGAACCCCAACAAGCAGGGTGATGATGAGAAAAATAAGAAATAGCTGCCATGCTTGGTGAAGCACCGTATTGAATAATGGAGATGAGACCCACAGGGCTTGTGAAACTTTCCAAGTAATAACGGTTGAGTCTTGAAATAACCCTAACTTTTTAAAAATGAGAGAGGCAAACATTCCAAAAAGAAATGAAGAAAAAATTCTAAAGAATAAAATGGGAAGTATCTTTAAACCTGATTTATGTGCAATTTTGATCTCAACGAGTAAATTGTGTGCCATAAGCATCATCGTTCCTAGAATGCCAACCTCAGCAGCATTGAGAGGCGCATGGCTCGCTATTGTTGCATAAGCTGTAATACCCCCGTAAATATTGGTAATCATTGCTGAAGCCAATACAATCCCCATGTCTCCAGAGAGCCCAACGATATTCATGAGAGGAGAAAGAAGATTTCCTAATATTTCTATGGCACCTATGCGTTTTAAAATCTCAATAATGAAAATAAGTGGAATAAGGATTTTATAGAGTGAAAAAGTAATACGCCAAGATTTGTGTAGCCAGAGTTTCATTATTATATTTTTTCAAGTGACAGCTCAATTTTTTCACCATCAATTTCAAAAGTCTCAGTGTGTTGCAGCCCTGTTTTTTCAACGGCATTGATAGAACGGGCAAGGACCTGGGACTGGATATAATTTTTATTTTTTTCAATGGCCTCTGCCAGACGGTTAGTACCTCTGTATTGAAGCTGAATGCGATCATCCAGGTTCAAGTTTGCATTTTTTCTCATTTTTTGAATGCGACTGACAATCTCTCTGCTCTGCCCCTCAAGAATTTGTTCTTGATCGATAGTTGGATCTAAATCAATAGTAATAAATTGATTAGAAGAAGACATTTCATGTCCTTTTTGTTGTTGTCTTTGAATCTGAATATCGTTTGATGATATTTTTTCGCCAGAAATAGTGAGAACCTCTCCAGCTTCTAATTTCAAAATATCTTCGTGTGAAAGGGTTGAGAGAGACTTGATGATGTTCTTCATTTTTGAGCCGAATCTGGGGCCTAAGATTTTGTGATTGGGGGTAGCCTGAAGTTTGATAAACATCGATTCATGTGAGTCGTAGACGATAGTTTTAACATTTAATTCTTCTCTGATAGCTTCTTCAAGTTCTGAATACCTCTGTGAAAAGAGCTTTAATACACTTGGGTCTCTATGAATAATCGTTAAGCTTTTCAATGGAATTTTAATTTTAGCTCCAATTTTTTCTCTGAGATTGCGTCCCATGACTAAAATATTTTGCATGCGTGCTATGGTATTTTCTAAATCTAAATCAATAAGATCAGTTTTTCTCTGCGGCACAAAATCTAAGTGGACACTAGTTTTTTTCTCACTCGCTGCAATCCAAAGTTGTTGGTAAATTCTTTCACTGAGGAAAGGCGTAAATGGAGCCATAATTTTTGTAAATTGAAGAAGTACTTCATACAAAGTTTCAAAAGCACATTTTTTATCTTCAGAGGCTTCTTCAGACCAAAATCTTTTGCGATTAATTCTTATATAAGTGTTTGTAAGTTCTTCAATAAAATCCAGAAGAATAGGTACGACATTATAAACATGGTATTTTTCCATTTCCTCTTGATAACGCTGAATGAGAGTTTGAAGACGAGACAAGATCCAGCGATCAAAGATATTTAATACCCTCTCCCCTTGAGGCAGTGGGCTAGGGTGAGGGGTGAACTTCTCTATCTGTGCATAACTCATGAAAAAAGAATAACTATTCCACCACTTGAGCAGTACCCTTCGGACAACATCCTCAACTCCTTTTTCGCTGAATCGAAACTCTTCAGCACGTACTGCTGGTGAGTTAATCAGGTAAAGTCTCAAGGCATCAGCTCCGTATTTTTCTAATACCAGAGAAGGATCTGGGTAGTTTTTCAGACGTTTGCTCATCTTCTTGCCATCTTCAGCAAGAAGAAGGCCGTTCACAATGACGTTTTTGAAGGGAGATTTTTTAAAGAGAATACTTCCAAGAACGGAAAGCGTATAAAACCAGCCACGCGTTTGATCGAGTCCTTCAGCGATAAAGTCAGCAGGAAAGTTTTTTTCAAAATCTTTTTTATTTTCAAAAGGATAGTGCGCTTGGGCATAGGGCATGGAGCCGCTTTCAAACCAACAATCAAGAACCTCAGAGACTCTTTTATAAACACCTTTTTCTCCATTGATGGAGAAAGAAGCTGTATCGATAAAGTGTCTATGAATGTCAGAAAACTTTCTTTGGGTGCGTTTTTCAAGTTCTTCGAGAGACCCAATGCAGATGGTTTTTCCTGATACTTCATTTTTCCACACAGGTATGGGACAACCCCAATAGCGGTTTCTAGAAATGGCCCAGTCTCTAGCGCCTTCCAACCACTTTCCAAAACGTCCTAATTTAAGATGCTCTGGAACCCAATTTGTTTTTCCATTGCATTCAATAAGTAGCTTTTTTATTTCTTCAACTTTAATAAACCAAGAACAAATAGCTCGATAGATAAGGGGTGTTTCTGATCTCCAGCAAAAAGGATAGCTATGTTGAATGGTTTCTTGACGGAGGAGCAGGCCTCTTTCCTTCAATATCTGAATAATGCTTTTATCAGTATCTTTAACATACATTCCCTTGTAATGAAAAACCTCTTGAGTAAATTTGCCATCGTCATCGATGGGGCACACAATGGGGATGTTATTCTTCTGACATACCTGAAAATCATCCTCACCAAAACCGGGCGCCATGTGTACGATGCCCGTTCCATCTTCCATAGTGACAAACTCAGCTGAAAGAATTGCAAATGCATTTTCAGTTTTTACAAAATAAGGGAAAAGGGGTTTGTATCCCCTCCCTACTAGTTTTTTTCCAGGGAATTTTTCTTTGATTTCAAAGAGATCTGAATCTGGATAGTAAATAGAAAGCCGCTTATGTGCCAAAATAAAATTTTTAGAGAGTTTTTTATCATAAATTTCAATGTATTCTTCTTCAGGGTGAACAGTTAACGCTAGATTGCTAGGAAGTGTCCAGGGTGTTGTCGTCCAAGCCAAGAAGAAAGTATTATCCTGTTCAACACTTTCGAACAGAACAGTTAATGAGGGACTTTGAATTTCTTTATAATTCAAATTTGCTTCAAAATTAGAAAGTGGGGTTGTACAGGCTGTTGAATAAGGCATTACTTTATAACCTTCATAAATCAGCCCTTGGTTCCAAATTGATTTAAAAACCCACCATACGGATTCCATATATTTCAAATCCATTGTTTTGTAGGAGTTATTAAAGTTGACCCATCGGCCTATTCGACGAATTGTTTTTTCCCACTCTTGCGTATATTTCAACACAATGCTTCGGCAGGATTCGTTGTATTTATCGATACCAAAGTCTTCGATAGCTTTGCGACTTTCTAATCCCAGAGATTTATCGATTTCATGTTCCACTGGTAAGCCATGACAGTCCCACCCAAAGCGCCTTTCAACTCGATAGCCTTTCATGGTCCAGTAACGAGGTATAACGTCTTTTAAAATGTTTGGAATAAAATGACCGTAATGGGGAAGACCCGTGGCAAATGGAGGACCGTCAAAAAAAACAAACTGTTGAGAAGTAGGACGCTCTTCAACGCTTTTTTCAAAAATGTGTTCTTTGTCCCAAAAATCAAGTATTTCGTGTTCGGCTTTCGGGAAGTCTATGGATGGGGCGAATTTATCTATCATGAATAGTGTCGAGACCTAACAGGCACAGATCTTGTTGTCATCTTATAGAAAGAATGTAAGATAAAAGATATGAGAATTCAATACCTTATCCTATTAACACTGTCTGGCTTCGTTGTAGCACTTGATCAAGTAACAAAACTTTATGTTTCATCTCATTATCTACTTGGACAGACATTAGTTATCCTTGAGAACGTACTTCATGTAACTTACAGCAAGAATGTTGCTGGGATGTTTGATATGTTTCAAAGTGTTTCTGAAGGGATACGTCTTTTTTTCTTTCTTCTGATTCCAGCCATAGCAATTGTCTTTATTTTAGGTGTGGTTATTAAGTATAAAAATCTAGCTCTTGGATCAACGATTGGTTTTTCTCTCATTGTAGGTGGTGCTTTGGGAAATATGTTAGATCGAATTCGATTTCAATCGGTGATTGGTTTTCTTGATTTTGCATTTTTACCAAAAAGACATCCTATGAATGTGGCTGATTTCTTCCTTCTTTTGGGAGGAGCCATTTTGTTTGTTTGTATTGTGCGATCAAAATTTTTAGCACAAGATAAAATCTTATGAAAAAAACATATTTTCTTATACCGTGGGTTTCTTTTTGGGTGGTTTTAGATCAAGTTACCAAGTATTTGATTAGCGTTAAACTAGAGTTACACGAATCTCTCGCTCTCATTCCGGGTTTTTTAAGTTTTACATTTATTTATAATGAGGGTGGAGCTTTTGGTTTTCTATCAGGGCAATCTGAAGTGTTAAGAAATCTTATTTTTGTACTCATTCCTATTTTCGTTATTGGACTGATTGTTTACCTGTGCATCAAAGCACCTTCCCACCAAAAGTTGCATATTGTAAGTCTTGGACTTGTTTTGGCTGGGGCTTTTGGGAATATGATTGATCGTTTATGGTTAGGAAAGGTTCGGGATTTCATTGATTTTGACTTAAGTTTTATCCTTGGTTTTTTCTACCATTGGCCTGCTTTCAATGTTGCAGATTCGACGATCTGTGTTGGGGTTTTTCTCTTGGCGTATCACATGCTTTTTCTTGATAAGAAAGACTCTGCATCCTTATGATTCCAGTTTTGTTTAAAATCCCTCTTCCTTTTTTAAATCAACCGTTTGAAGTAAGAGCCTATGGGGTTCTCATAGCCCTTGGTTTTCTATTGATATTGCCATTAGCTATTCGTCAGGCGCGCAAAGAGGGAATTTCTTCAAATACAATTATCGATGTTGGTTTTTGGGGGCTTTTAATGGGCCTCATTGGTGCCAGGGTTCTTTACATTGTAACGGAATGGGAAGCTTATAAAGCAGATCTGGTTTCAATTTTTTACCTTTGGGAAGGTGGGCTTGTATTTTACGGAGGGTTACTTGCTGGTTGTGCAACCCTTATTTTTTACGCAAAGAAGAAACACATACCTTTAGGAAAACTCTTAGATGTAGGTGCTCCCGCAGTTGCTTTTGTGCACTTCTTTGGTCGACTTGGTTGCTTAGCAGCAGGTTGTTGTTTTGGTAAGCCAACACAACTTCCATGGGGGATATTTTTTAAAAATCCGGAGGCCTTTGCACGGCCTTTAAACACCCCTCTTCATCCTACACAGATATATGAAATGGGAGGGCTTCTTTTTTTGTTTGTATTTCTCTATTTTGTATTAAGCAAATATAAGAAATTTGATGGGCAGCTGGCCTTGTCGTATTTGATTCTTTATTCCGTGTTTCGTTTTGTGGTAGAGTTTTTCAGAGGGGATGATATTCGAGGGTTTGTCATACCCAATCTTATTTCCACTTCTCAGTTTGTGAGTCTTGTAATTTTTCTTGTAACTGTACCCGTCTTTATTTATTTTTATAAGAAGGCCAAAATTAAGCGATAGGAAAAAGCCCTCTTCTTGACTATACTCCGAAAATTGACGACAATATCGGAGTATGTTCCGTAGAGTAATAAAACTTAGTCATTCCAATAGCTTCTTCCTGTTTGGCCCGAGGGGAACTGGCAAAACAACACTCATAAAACAGCTCTTTTCAAATGATCATGTTTTATGGATAGATTTACTCAAAGATGAAGATGAAGAAAAATTTCGAATTAATCCAGACCTACTATCTGAAATTTTGGCAAATAATCCTTATGAATGGGTTGTTATTGATGAGGTTCAGAAGATTCCAAAGCTGCTAGACATCATACACCTGGAAATTGAAAAGAAAAAAACGAAGTTTGTCTTGACCGGATCTAGCGCTCGAAAGCTTAAAAGAGGAGCTGCGAATCTCCTGGCAGGTAGAGCATTTACCTATCAACTCTATCCACTGTGCCACATAGAACTTGGTGATTCTTTTCAATTGGAAGATCTGCTTCAATTTGGGTCCCTACCTCATCTCTATGAACTTACAACAAAACAAGATCGTATAGAATTTTTGAGAAGTTATGTAAAAACCTATTTGAAAGAAGAAATTTTGTCAGAGCAGCTGATAAGAAAAGTCGATCCTTTCCGAGATTTTTTGGAAGTTTCTGCACAAACTAATGGACAAATTATTAGCTACGAAAAAATAGCGGATGATCTTGGGGTGGATGGGAAAACTGTTCAGACTTATTTTCAAATCCTTGAAGATACTTTGTTAGGATTTAAACTGGAATCCTATCATCGATCTGTCAGAAAGAGGCAGAGGGTTGCCCCTAAATTTTATCTTTTTGATCTTGGTATCAAGCGTGCTTTAGATCATTCCATGAAGCAAGAACTACAGCCTGAAACTTATGATTTCGGGCAAGCTTTTGAGCACTTTATTATTTTGGAGACACAAAGATTGAATGAATATTTTCGGCTTGATTTTAAGATGTCTTATTTACGTACTAAAGACGGAGCCGAAATTGATCTTATTATTGAAAGACCTGGTGAAGCAACCATTTTAGTAGAAATTAAATCAACAAAAAATACAACGAGTCGACATACATCTCATTTGGAACGATTTTATAAAGATTGGGGAAAGACTGTGGAAGCACATCTTTGGTCCCTCGACCCGCATGAAAAGAAAATTGGAAATGTCATTTGTCTTCCGTGGAAGAAAGGCCTCAGCGCTGCAGGTTTTAGACAGAATTAATTTGTACAATATAAACCTTGTTTATTTCTCCTCTGGCCAGTTGATATAAAACTTTGCTCTCCTAAAATAATTTGGGCTTTCTGGGTCTCTGGAATTGAACTCGAAATCTAGGTCATGCCCAATTGCATCTTCAATCCAGATACTATCAATAGGCACGATTACTTTCTTTTGCCCAATCTTACGCCCCAACCAATTTCTCATGCCTATACATCCATCAAAATTAAAAGGCGCAGAGATAACATTTTTTTTCTTCATGACCCATGATCCAATGCGTCTTTGACAATCCTCAGAGTATTTATCTCCAAATTTAATTCGCGCATTCTCGTAACGCACCTCCGAAAGATCGTCTAGCTCAAGGGTCACTTCAATATTCTCTCCAACTCCTCCAACTATGAATGTTTTATCAAAATAGGCATCGATAATTTTAGGTGCCTCTAAATCCTGTTGATAATCATCTCTCTCTGGATCAACAATTTCCACTTGAGCAGAGGGTATTGTGCCTGAATTTTGACCATCCCTACGGCTATCAGGATCATACACTAAGTAAAAATCAAGCCACTCGTGGCTGAAATTCGAGTCCTTTAGTGGGTCCCCGATTGGATCAAGCCACTTCCCCGACCATAAATGCATCTTCATTCTAGTTTCATTTCCAAAATAATCCTGAACTGAGAGATTATTCATAACTATCTTTCCCAAAGGTGCGTAAAGAGGGATATTTAACTCGTAAAAGTATGTATCATCACCTCTGTACTTAAAATGATTGTATTGGAAAGGAAAAGCGCCCAAGAACTCAGGAAAGGCGCCTACTCGATCAAATTCCAGGCCAAAGTGTTGTGGTGAGAGTTTGTAGCCAAGGAAATTTCCCATGCCAATTCTGTTGATGCCACTCAATTTGTCTCTCATTTTCACAAAAAGAATAAGATTTTCCCCAGGTTTTACTGTTTTTTTATCGAACCAAACTTTTTCAACTTCTGGAGCCTCCTCATCTATAAACATTGATCTCATAATGCCCTTGATGATGTGTTCACCAATGATTCCGCGCTTAAATCGATACTGAACTTTTAAAATAAAGGAGTTAGAGTCATAAACATAATATTCCCCAATTTCAAACATGCCTTGAGTCTCAACCCAGTAGAAAGTATTGTTGCTAAGCATTAATACTTCTTCCCATTCTTTGGCGGGTTGTTCTTTCCTAAGATGAATTTTAAGTTTATCAAAATTATCAAATCTCTTGCCATCAAGATTTGTGAGATAGGAAAAAGAAAGTGTAGAGGTTTCTTCATCAACTTTTGTAATAGGCTTGTCATCTATTATTACATTCTTTTTGTCTTCAGATTCGTTTAAATTCCAATTTTCTGGATATTCAAACTTAATACCCATGAGATTATTTTCATAATGCTTCATGCCAGCATTGCCTTGTTCAACACCCGATATCCCTGGATCATTTGATCCGTTATTCAAAGGATCAAAAATACTTTTTTCGCCACAGGATAAAACGCCAAATAGAAGAACACACAACAACATCCTAATTTTCATTTTCCTCTCCTTTGAGTTCGAATAACTGCACATTTAATTGATAAACTTTCGTTTTTTCTCCGGTTTCTAAAAACTGCATAAGCTCCCTTGAGAATTTCTGAATTCTTTGTTTAGCATCAGGTATTTTTTTAGGATCAACCGCCATCGTCATTCCTGTAATGTTTCTATTTTCAATATTCTGATGAAAAAGTGCTACAAGTGCTTTTCTGATTAATTGCCCATGCAAACTGACAAGCCCCCTATTGAGAACTTCAGTAGGTGTAGCCAGCAACCCATTATTTTTTCTTAAATAAGTATTTCCCTTTTTCTTGATAAGGTCCAACTTGAGAAGTCGTTCGCAGCGAATTCTTACATCATGTGTTTTCAGATTTAATTTCTTTGCGATGTTCTTTGATGTTTTTTCAGTTAGATCATCTAAGAGAAGGGCTTCAAGAATAGCACTATAATGCCAATCTGAAATGATATGTAATAATTCGATGGTAAGGTCTGTTACCCCTTTTTCTTTCTTCAAACTCTCAAGTTTGCCAGAATAAAACTCTTTAATTTCGTCGGCTTGTGCTGTTTCTTTTTCTATTAACAAAGAAACGTACTTTTTTTCATCTTCATTGAATATGTTGGATTGAAATAACTTATCTATCATGCGTTGAGTTGGGGGCCTTTTGTTACTTAGGAATAAACTCAAATAGGATTTACTCATTCCCAATTAATTGGCAAAAGCAGCTGCAGAATAAAGAGGATTCAGCTGGACTCGCCGTTTTAGTTAAGCTCTCAAAAAATCGCGAGAGCTTTTGTACGGGTAGATCATGAAATAAACCTTAATAAAGTGACTTAGGTTTGTCGATGCGATTTGAAAATTATGTGTTTACATAGTTGTAAACCTAGATCCTTCGGCAAACTACATTATCCCCATCTCAGGATGACAGGCTCGGCCAATTAATAACTAAATTGTGCTTGGGATTATCATTTGCTACCATAACAAATGTAGATGAAGTTTTTAAATATTTTCAAAAATAAAGAAGTACGTTGTGAATCCTGCCAAAAAATCTTTCCAGAAAATCAGTTAAATCAATACGATTCAACCATTCGTGACGAAATTGAAGATGGCATTATCAAGCACTTGTGCAGAAACTGTCTGAAGCTAGAACTGCAGACTTATTTAAGGGGATATAAAGGCAAGGCCGTGATGGTTTATCCCTTGCAGAAGTATAATGGGCTTGCCTATCATTTCTATCCCTTTGGAGAAATGCAAGAATATGAATGGACTTCTGATCAAATTGAGAAACTCCGAAAATATTTACCCCTGGAGGATACTCAATGTGAAAAATGTAAGGTGAGAAAAGCCCAGATCAATTGGTGCTCTCCTGAAATTTATAATTTTAATCCGTTTTTGGAAAAAATTAATGAACAAGGACATTTTGAGCAGAAGAAATTATGCCCTCAATGTTGGGTTCTTGAATTTATTAAAAAAATCGAAGAAGAAAACATAGTTTTTAATATTGAATTTTTACCCCCGTATAACTCCGACGGGTTCGGAACTTCTTTTGAAGCTTAATAAAGGCTGTTCAAAAAAGTTTAGATGCTAGGCGCCTGAGGAGGCACGACCGAGACGTACTTAAGAGTACGTTGATGGAGAGCCGACGAGGGCAACGACGCAGATGACTTTTTTCAACAGCCTGCAGCTAGGGCCTAAGTCGCTCAAGCATTCTAGGGAACGGTATAGTTTCTCGCACATGAGGCAGGCCACAAATCCAGGCCAGTGCCCTCTCAATGCCTAAGCCAAAACCAGCGGTAGGAACACTTCCGTATTTTCGTAAATCAAAATACCAACCAAAGTCTTCTTCACGTAGCCCGTGTCTCTCAACCTCTTTTCTTAAGATTTCAAGATTTTCTTCTCGTGCTCCACCTCCTATTATTTCTCCATAGCCTTCAGGGGCCAATAAATCACAGCTTAAAGAAAGTGTTGGATCTTTTGGGTCCTGTTTCATGTAAAAGGCTTTGATTTTTTTGGGAAATCGATGAACAAAAAAAGGTTTATGATAGTGCTGGCACAGAAAGCTCTCATCAGGGGCTCCAAAATCATTACCGTAAACAAAACCCGTATCGCTTTTTTTGAGTCTTTCTGCCGCATCATTGTAATGGAGGCGGTCAAAAGGGGTTTTGATGATTTTAAGCCTTTCGATGTCTCTTTCTAAAGATTTAATTTCTTCTTCTTTTTCTTCTAAATTTTTTTGAACAATGTATTCAATGAAATTTTCTGCAAGTTCCATGTTGTCTTCTAATGAGGCAAAGGCCACTTCAGGTTCTAACATCCAAAACTCTGTCAGGTGTTTTCTTGTTTTTGACTTCTCAGCTCGAAATGTTGGACCAAAGCAATAAACTTTTCCAAAGGCTCTGGCAGTAGCTTCGTTGTACAGTTGACCACTCTGAGACAGATAGGCTTTTTCTTCAAAATATTGAGTTTCAAATAAAGTTGTTGTTCCTTCACAGGCGGATGGGGTCAGAATCGGTGCATCGCAAAGGATAAAACCATTTATATCGAAAAAATCTCTGCAATGTTTGATGAGGCTTGCTCTCACTCTTAAAATGGCGTGTTGTCTTTTGGAACGAATCCACAAATGTCTATGCTCCATGAGGAACCCAACACCATGTTCTTTAGGGCTAATAGGATAATCAAGCGTTTTATGAACAATTTCAAAAGATTTGAGTCCAAGCTCAAAACCGCCTGTGGATCGTTTTTCTACGCGCGGGACACCGGAAATAATAACGGATGTTTCCTGTGTTAAATCCGAAAATAAGTCTAAAAATTTTCGATCTGTTTCTCCAGGAAAAAGCACACATTGAAGAAGCCCTGTACCGTCTCGAAAAACAAGAAATTTAATCTTCCCACTGGACCTGGTGTGATACACCCACCCTTTCAGTGTAATTTCTTGTCCAACATACTTTCCAATATCTTCTATATAAACTCGCATCTTATACCTCAACCACCTGAGTAAAACTCACAATTACAGAGATTAGGCAGTGTCTTTTCGGCGAGTTCGCACCGCAGGGCTACTGCCCGAGGAGCGCTGTCTGAGCAAGAAAAGATACTGCCTAATCTCATGTACTTAAGTTTTTGGATCAAGAGCGTCCCTTAACCCATCTCCTAACAAATTAAACATCATGACTGCAAGAAAAATAAAAAAACCAGGGATTAAAATCCATGGATGAAACTGGATTTCCGAAATAGCCATGGCCTCCGAAAGCATGTTTCCCCAACTAGCGTCAGGGTCCATGATTCCTAATCCCAAGAGGGAAAGAGCGCTCTCACCAAGAATATAGGAAGGAATACCTATGGTCAGAGAGATAATGGCGTAGGAAAATGTATTGGGTAAAATATGTTTGACCATAATAAAAAAGCTGTTAACTCCTAACGCTTTTGCTGCAAGAACATATTCCTTTCGAGCCTCCGCTAATACCATTCCGCGTATGACGCGTGCCAGCCCAGCCCAACCAATAAAAGCAAGGATGATTGTGATGCCAAAGAATACTTGAATCGAAGATAGATTAACGGGAAGGGCAGCTCTCAATGCCAGTAATAAATAAAAAGAGGGGGCCATCATAAAAATTTCGCATATTCTCATAATAATATTATCAGTTCGACCACCGTAGTATCCGGCGATAGCACCCATCATCATTCCTAAGATAAACACAATGAAAGAACCTAAAAGCCCTATGGATAGAGAAACACGGGAGCCAAAAAGAAGCCTTGAAAAAACATCACGTCCTTTTTCATCAGCACCAAAGAAATAAAAACGTCCAGGAAATTCTACACCAAACAATCTTAAATTTGTTTTAAAAAGCCCCAGAAATGAGTAGTTATCATCAACAAGTTTCTGCTGGCGTGAGTCCCATATTTTTTTCTTATTAAAAAGTTTAAGGTGATATTTTTTTGACGTATCTTCGACACGAATTCGATTATAGAATGAGTCAAACTGGTACGTGTAATTGTAAATGTATGGATTCCATTGTCCTTCATCCAACCAATGAATAGAACTGGGGGGCTGATAAGATGTGGAGCGGTCTTCTTCATCAAGGCTATAGGGAGCCAGAAAATTAGCAAAAACAGCACACAAATAAAAAGTTAAAAGGCCAATCAAAGCCAAAACAGCAAGGTTATGTTTTTTAAACTTTGTCCATGATCGACCTTTACTAAAAGCTACTTTTTCTTCAGCCATAACGAATTCTTGGGTCTATAGTTGCTAGCAAAATATCAGCAATGAGATTACCTAAAACCAAAAGCACACCGGCAATCAACATATTAGCCATAACAAGATAGATGTCCTTACTTCGAACAGCTTCAAGCATTAAAGAGCCGATTCCTGGCCAGGAGCAGATAATTTCAGTAAGAGCAGCGCCACTTAAAATTCCTGAAAGTTGATATCCAAAGATAGTAATCATGGGGTTAATGGCATTGCGCAAAGCATGGCGATAAATAACGCGATTCTCTGGTAAGCCTTTGGCCCGGGCTGTCATCAAATACTGGGATCGTAAAACCTCAAGCATGTTACCTCGCATCACTCTTTGTAAAAAAGCCATGGATGCCGTTGAGATGACAAAGACAGGAATGATGAGGTGTTTAACAACATCAAATATTTTTCCCAAAAGACCAAGACTTCTAAAATTTCCTGAATACATCCCCCCGATGGGCAAGATATCCAAGTAAGAACCCAAAATATAAAGGAGTAAGAGCGCAAAAAAGAAGTTAGGTGTTGATAAACCTATATAGGAAAGAACTGAGAAAATTTTATCTCCCCATTTATATTGTTTCACAGCGCAGTAAATTCCAATGGGTATAGCGAAAAGCCACGTGAAAAAGATACTGCAAAGAGAGAGCAGAAGAGTATTCCACACTCTACTTTGAATCACTTTTAAAACTGGTTCATCATTATCAAAAGAGTGTCCCCAATCTAAAGTGACAATTCCCTTAAGCCAATGAACATATTGTACAACCCAAGGTTGATCGAGGTGGTATTGTTTTTCATATCGCTCGATCACATCTTTAGAGATCTGAGGATTGAGTTTTAATTGATCAAAATAATTTCCTGGGGCCAGTTGTAGAACCCCAAAAGTCATAAAGGAAATAGCTATGAGAAGAGGAACAGAAATAATCAATCTTCTCAGAGCATAAGTCCACAAGGGCTAATCCATTTTTTTTACAAACATTCTTTCAATATTGTGAAACATTTCTCCAACAGGAGTTGGATAAGTATTTCCAAATTTATTATGAATGGCGTACAAAGCCGCTGGAAGAACTGTGTAAATCATCGGAACTTGATCAGATACAATTTTTTGCCAACGATCATAGAGTTTTTTTCGTTTTTTCAGATCCAATTCGCTAACACCTTTTTCAAAAATGTTATCAATTTCTTTTTCCCACTCTGTGGCTGGGGCTTCTTGGCTTGGATACCACATATGAAGGTGACCGCTGCTTTTCCAAACATTGGCACCAAAATGAGGTTCCATGCTACCGGTAAGAGCAATAAGAACAGCGTCGTAATCAAACGTGGAATTTAGTTTTGTTATCATAAGTATTGAATTCCATAAGTGTGAAATGTACCCGGATACCTATATTCTCAAAATCTTTTCGAAGTAATTCACAGATTCTCTTGCGAACCGTATTTCCTGCATTCGTAACCAAACTAAATTCAATGGCTCGTCCTTCTGCGTCCTCTAAGATGCCATCCCCATTTGTATCTTTAAAGCCCTCATGAGCAAGAAGACTTCTGGCCTTTTGGGGGTCAAAAGAATAGGACGTTACATCGGGATTATAAAATGTTTCAGCTGAGGGGCTTAATGGCCCCCATTGATAATATCCAAGTCCATTTAATGCGATGTCTATAATAGATTTTCTATCAATAGCATAAGATAAAGCTTTTCTAAAATTTGGATTTGTAAACAGTCTGAGTTTATGTTCTTCGATGTAATAACTTCCATTTTCTTTTTTTCGTTGATTTTGATTGAGAACTAGAAAAGAAGACCCAAATGCCGGACCAGCATTAAAAATTGAGTATTGACCTTCTTTTTCAAGAGGTTTCAGAATTGGAAAATCTTGTCCTCTTAACTCATAGTAATCGATCTCCCCTTTTTGAAATTTCAGCATTGAAATATCTTGGCTCTGAACAACATAAAACTCCATTTTGTCCAAGTAAGGCAGAGTATTGCCTTTCTCATCCTTTTTCCAATAGTGAGGGTTACGTTTCAAAACTACTTTTTGTCCCAAAACATATTCTTCAAGCATAAAAGGGCCAGTCCCAATGATTTCAGAAGGAGGGGTGCTCACAGACCACGTCGTATTAAAAGTATTATTATTTACTTTTGCTTCCAAAGCATGTTTGGGTTGTATTCGAACTCCAGCCAGTATCATAAGAAACGGGGCAAATTTTACGGGTAGTTTCATTTGAACTGTAAAGGTATCCAACTTTGTAACTTCAATATCTTTTTCGGCAATGCGTAAAATATCGCTCGTCGATGAGGGAATGTTTTTATTGTAGATAATATCTTTGAAGGTGAAAACGACGTCATCCGCTGTGAAAGGTTTTCCATCAAACCATTGGACATCTTCTCTTAAATGAAATGTCCAGCTCAGCCCATCACCAGATACTTCCCAGGATTTTGCAAGCGCTGATTTAACTTCGGTTGTAATGCCATCCACATCAGTGAGACCTTCAAAAAACCATTGTGTGATATCAGTGGAAGATGTTTCTTTAGCTATTACATGATTAAAAGTTTTTGGAGGGGAAATGGTAGCTTGTCGAAGAACCCCGCCATACGTTCCAATGACAGGTTTGTATTCCGGCCTTTGGACTTGCGCCCCTCCAGTCTGTGATAGGTCCTGTTTTTTGGTGCAAGAGAATAAGAATATAAAGGCGCCCAATAGCAGAAAAGTTAAAAGATAATGTCTCATCATAAGAACCCTCCCTCTTGAACGGCCTGCAACTCTGGTAACACAAATGCATCCAGGGTACAAGGCTGTCCTGAAATATGGTACAATAAAGGAAGTTTTAGTCGCTCGTAAGATTTCAGAATAATATTCAAGTATTAGATTCACATAATATAAAATATTGATCCCTCGCCTGACGGCTTGGGATGACAGGTAGTTTTCATGAAGAACCATCAAACAAGAAAGAAATTTCTGATCCATCATAAGTTTCAATTGAAGTACAGTCTTGGCTTTGCTTCCATTGTTGCACTTACAGCTGTCCTCTTTGGATACCTTGCCCAGAATTCAATTGAGAAGACTCTGATGGGTGCCATTCGCACTGGCGCAGTAGATTCCCCAGTGATTTCAAGTCTTTTTGAAGGACAAGCAGCATGGATATCCATTCATATTTTTATGCTTTTGAGTTTGCTGTGTCTAGTGCTCGTCATCTTAGGAGTGTTGGCAACTCATCGTATTGCTGGCCCCCTTTTCTCGCTCAACAGAAGGATGCAGGAGACGGCCTTGGGCAAGTATTTTGAAAAACCCTTGCAGTTTAGAAAAACTGATGAATTTCAAGAACTTGCGAAGTCTTATAATAAGCTTATGAGTTCTCTTCAATCAAAACGGAAGCAAGAATTACAGTTTGTCCATGATGAGCTTAAAAGTATTTTAGATAATTTTCAGAAGTCCGATAAGAGGGATGAAGAAGTTCATCACCTGGAAGAAACTCTTCATAAAATTGAAAAACAATTATCAATGAGAAGTGATTATGAAGGAAAATAAATTAAGTTTGTTTTTTGTAGTTCTCTTTTTAGGCGTTGTAGGCATGGCTGTGTACTATGGTTTAACCTCTCAACAGGAAAATCTTTATTACGCTACATTGCAAAATACGGCTTTAATTCTCGACGAAGAAAGTTTTAATGAAAGTCGGCTTTTTGAAAGGGCCTCATTGATTGCCTCCCAGCGAATTTATGCAAAGAAAAAAATAGCAAGCTCAAAGCTTCCGATCGAGGCGTTTATATCACTGAATCATAATAGTTTTTACTACTCGCATGGACCTGATCTGATTAAACTTCACAATAAAAAAGAAACAAATATTACGTTGAATTTACAGAACGCTGAGTTCATTCGCGGTTTGGCTGTCGTAAATTCACAAGAGAGTCAACTGTGGGCCATTACTTCCTTAAGAAGACTTGTGAAAATTTCGATAGTGAATGTGCGGGCACAAGTTTCCACTATCTTTGAAAATTTCTTACCCAATAATATGGATGTAGAAGCCTTTTGGATTCATCCCAAAACGTCTCATCTTACTTTTGCTACCCATAACGAGAAAGATTCTTACATTGTTGAGTATGATCCAGAACATCTTGAAATTCCTTTTCAAGAACTCACACTACGCGGAATTGTGATGACGACAGGGTTTGATATGACAAGCCATTACAAGGCCCTTATTTCCAGAGAGGGCACGCTGTACGTTTTGAACTGGGAGAAGAAAGAGATCTTTCATGCCTATAGGCAGGATTCAAAACAAATTGTTCAAAAGACTGAGCAGCCCTATGAGATTCATTTAAGCAATGCGGGTCTTTTTATCACTCGCGAAAACCCGTCGTCCCAAAATTTTGAAATTTTAAGCCTTGGATGGGAAAAGTCATCAGACATTCTGGCGATTCATACGCACATGTCGGATACAGCTGCCCTTAAAATTCAGTGGAAGTTTTTTAATAAAGCATTGAATTTTAAAGACCATCGTTTTTTTGTGTATTTGCAAGTAAAACCTAATGATCTACATCAAACATCAGTTGTAGGATTGGGACCGCTGAATACACAAGAAGTGGTGCTTCCATTGACGACAAAGTTTGAGGATATGAAAATGGCCAAGGTCCATCCAAACATGAGTCAGTTTACGCTGTCGCAGGTGCTTCACTATCAAAAAGAAATTCTCATGAAAGTAGCAGCCTTTGATCAAGCTGGGCGTGGAATTGCAAGTGTTCAAAATTTTCCATTAGGAAGAGAGCTAACAAGTGCTATGGCTGTTCCTAGCATTGTGAGGAGGCTCTTTTTACAATGATTCAGACGGCTTTGCATCCGCACTTTTACATGGCTCTATTTGCTCTCGTGACTTTGGGTGTTATCGGCATTTTATTCTCTTTTGCACTTTCAAGAAGGAAAAGTTTATTTAAAAATAAAGCTCATTTTTTAAATAAACCAGTTTCTTTATCAGAGCAGCAACAAGAGTTTAAGAAAACCATTGACGAGTCAAATCCTTTTGAGCTGCTGGGAGTGAGCGCTTCTTCAAATAGAGAGCATATTTTAAAAGCGTATAGAAAAAAACTAAAACTTTATCATCCAGATACTGTTTCTCACAAAGGTAAAAATTATAGCGAATTTGCAAAACAAAAAACGATACAATTGCAAAAGGCAAAAGAAGAACTTTTAAAAAAGTTAGGTTAATGAACCAATTGACAAAAGGAGGTTATTGTCATGAATACGAGAAAAATATGGGATAATTTTGTGAAAAATGCAAAAAAGGTGGGAGATAAAACCTGGGGGTTTTCCAAAATTGCTGGAACTCGTGCAGTCGAGTTTGAGAAGATGAGCCCACTTCTGGCCAAGAAATTTAACATCAATAGAAATATGCATAAGCACTATGAACAACTTGGGCAAATGACCTACGAAGTGTCAAAATTAAGAGAAGGAACGCAAGTACCACAAAATCCAGAAGTAAAGGAATTGCTTCATGAGCTTTCGGCATTAGAAAATGAACTTGAGGGAATTGAGAATCAAATCGATAAGCTCAAAATGCAGTATGATAAAAAAGTAATAGACCTTAAGTCAGACCAAAACAATAAAAAGTATTTTGGATAGAAATAGGACTAAGAGAGCCACCTTGTAAGCCGGGTTCTGTTTCCCTTGATTCAAGGGAGACAATCATCTATCTGGAGAAGTCATTACTGACCTCTTCTTGCGGACGACCCAAAGAGATAGGAACGAGCAGCTCCCGGGGGTTAACCCTCTCTTTCGTTTGCCCTTGCACCAGGTGGGGTTTACCATGCCAAGTGAGTCACCCCACTTGCGGTGAGCTCTTACCTCGCCGTTTCACCTTTACCACACTAAATACAAACCCAAGCTGGGATGACCTTAATGTGGAAGTCTATTCTCTGTGGCACTTTCCTTCAGGTTACCCTGACTGGACGTTATCCAGCACCCTGCTCTACGGAGCCCGGACTTTCCTCTAGAAATTCTAGCGATCGTCACCAGTAGCTCTCTTATCCAATTTAAAAGCAAGATTGGCGAGTCTATCAGCTTCGCTGTTAAGACTGCGCTCAATATGCTCAATCTTTATCGATGTAAAAAGAGTAAACTTCCTTCTAACCTCAAGATACAAAGGAAGCAAGCCCTCGTTTTTAATCTTATAAGCTCCGTTCAGTTGCATGACAATGAGCTCACTATCCATTCTAATAGATAAATCCTTTATTCCCATCTCCAAAGCTCTTTCTAAGCCTAAAATCAACGCATTATATTCAGCCTGATTATTAGTCATTGTTCCCAAAAAAATGGATCCTTCAGAAAGAATATCTTTTTTAACGTTATAAAGAACAAATCCAGCGGCAGATGGTCCTGGGTTACCTTTGCACGCCCCATCAGTATATAGAATTGCTTTTTTAATTTTTTTCATACAACTCTCCATGGACTTTTCTTTTCTGTGAAGGAGAAAACTGGAACATCAATTATTTTTTTAAGAACTTGAGCCAGAAAGTTTGCATATTCTTTTTCTGATGTAAAATGGTCCAATTCGATAAGATTATAGTGTCCTTCTATGGCACCCTGTACATCATGGTATTTTAGGTCTCCAGTGATGAATGTATCAATTCCCTGGCTAAGTGCTTCTTGGATGAGACTTGAACCACTGCCTGTACAAATACCAACTTTTTTCACAGTGGGAAGTCCGAAAGCCCCTCTTATCTGTTTTAATTCCCATATTTTTTTAACATGATTAAGAAAAGCTTTTACAGATACTTTTTTTGAAAGTTCGCCAAAACGACCCAATCCCTCCTTTTCTGAAAAAGATTTCAACGGATAAACGTCGTAGGCCATTTCTTCATAAGGGTGCGCGTTCTTTGCTGCTTCTACGATGCAACTTAAAAGTTGTTTTGGTATTCGAAATTCCATCCTAATTTCGCAAACTTCTTCTCTTCTGCCACGGCTACCTAAATAAGGATTACTTCCTTCGAGGGGACAGAAAGTGCCGATGCCATCAATATTGTAAGAGCATTGAGAATAATTTCCAACTCCACCGCCACCAGCGGTAAAAATGGCAGATCTTACTTTTTCAGCATGAGAATGAGGGACAAAGATGACGAATTTAAAGTAATAATCCTTTTCAGGTCTGATGGGGGCAACATTTTTAAGGCCCAACTTTTGAGCGTAATTATCGGACAATGTTGGATATGCTTTATCAAGATTAGTATGAAAACTTGCGACAGTTAAATCATGATCAAAAATAGTTTTTAATAGAAAATATTTAGGATGTTGAGAGTCCATTTTTTTTAATGGGTGGAAAAAAAGAGGGTGGTGCGAGAGAATAAGATTTGCATTTTTTGTTAGGGCATATTTTAAAGAGGATTTTGTTACATCAAGACAGGTTACAACCCCTTTAACTTTTGATTGGGTGTTGCCCATCTGAAGCCCCACATTATCCCAACTTTCAGCTAAAGAAAACGGGGCTATTTTTTCTGAAATTAAATTTATGAAATGTCCTACTTCCATTTTGAAGTGTGTATAACATTACTGGCACTCTGTCATCCATTGGTCTCCCACTCTCGTTTGACAGAAAATATAATAAAGATATTATTTCTATATTGTGGTCTTTGAGTGGAATCCAGAAAAATCAAAGAAAAATAAAAAGAAACATGGCGTTAGTTTTTATGAAGCTAAAGAAATATGGCAGTGGAAGAGATTGGATTTTCCAAACATTGCTTACTCTAAAGAGGGTGAAGCACGATCTGCTACGATAGGATTTGTAAAAGGAATCTTATACACAGCTATTTGGACAGCGAGGGGGACATGTATTCGACTTATATGTGTAAGGAGGGCACGAGATGGTGAAAAAAAAGCATTTTTTGAAAAAATTTGAATCGACTGAAGAAATGGATAGGTTTTTAGAAACTCACGATTTAGGAGATTATGTAAAAAAATATGGGAAAATAACGTATCCTAAAATCAAAAAAATTAATCTTGATCTTCCTGAGTGGTTTCTTAAAGAACTTGAATTAGAAGCATCTCGAGCTGGAATTGCAAGGCAGCCGCTGATTAAATTATGGCTTTTACAAAAACTGGATGAGGAGAGGAAAAAAAGGGGCACATAAAAATAAAGAAAAAAAGAGCCCGCAGATTATATTCCTAAAATAGATGATTCTTTTTGGAACCAAGCATTGTTCGAAAATGAGTATTCTGTAATTTTCCCTTCACAATAATGCTCTGGATTAACCTCGTAAATTTTCCATTTTATAGGTGAACACATGACAACACCGTGTCCAGAAGAGCGCAGAGAAAGATCTATATTGCTATCGTTATTGCCAATGTCATCCCCGCCTTTAGCCGTAGGCAATAGCGGGGATCCAGAGCGTGGCAATCTTATCCTTTCATACTTCTTATACTCCCTTAAAGATATTTTCTTCTCACTCAACCAATAGGCAAGTCGAACTTCCTCTCGAGAAGAGAGCCACAGTGTTTGGAGGATTTCGTTATTATTTTGAATGAGCTGTGCTGGCCCCTCCCATCGAAATTGGATCATCTGTACCATGTCAAAATAGCAGCCGGATACAGAGAGATTATGCACAAGATCTTTCCATTTGTTTGATTCAACGTGCGCATTAAAGGCCATGGAGTTCTGTTCCTTAATATAGTGGCAATGAACAGTTCGCACTTGGGGATGGTCATGTTCATCAACTGTTGCCACTTGTCCATAGGCGGGTAGGTCCTGACTGCAAAAGGCTCCAATGACTTGATTTTTGATTTCAAATGGTAATAGCATTGTGAAGCCCTGTGCAGATCAACTATCAATGCGTACCTCAATTGTCCATCACATATTCTAGAGCGCAGTCGCGGCACCGAAGTTCTTATGACTTCCAGGTGATACTGATAATTGAAAAATCTGCCCCCACAGAGCGTATTTATACACCATGTTGCGATGTGGAGCACATATTGCGGTCGTTCAGTTTCATGATTTGATAATCTATTAAGACTATTTAATTTCGCAAATCACTAGAACTTGAATATTCTTAAGACTTTTGCCATCTTTTTTTGCAGCAACAAATTTTGAGTCTACTGGTGTATAAACACTGAGGACTGCTCGTTTTCCGTCGGAACTGGAAATGTAATTATAAGGAATGCCGATATTCATGAATATCTCGATACCGCCTTTTTCGCGTGCATTGATATTCACCGGACCCAAAGTCCAGGAAGATTTAAAAAGCTCCGAGTCAATGGCAGCACTTACCTTAGCTTCTTTGAAGTCAAATAATAAAGTTTTGGTTCCTTCTCCTTCTTGTTGATTATCGGAATAGACAACCTTGTCTTCGTATTGACATTCAAGAACACTGGCAGCAGCATTGGCCACTTGCAGACAAAAACTTCCCAGCGCCAAGGTTAAAACTAGATACTTGTGTAAAATCATACGACCTCCTGTTTAGTTAAAATACACCTGACGCATATCTATTGAGGGGCCATTAACGTGTCAATACGAAAGAATAAAAAAAAAGACAACTAATAAGCAATTTCCTCAAAGAATCTAGCAATTGAATGCGCTTGACATCAACCTCTGGCAGCGCGACAAGTGCTAGAAATTAAGGAGCAAATAAGTGGGAAAATTTGCAACTCATTATACTGATGAAGAGCTTGCTACTATCAAAGAGAAATGGCTCAAAGATAAAGAGCAAGTTGATAAAGAATATGAAGGCCAATATCATTGGGATAGAGATAAGGCTTATGAGAAATATCTGAATAATGCAAATCTTAGGGCACTATTTAGATTTGCAGCATTTCTTTATAAAGGAATTTTTGAAACAGGTGATCTTAAATTATTTCCCAATGAACATCCAAAGATCATTGATGCCTATAGGAGGGTATTAGCAAATGGTTACTACGATCAATCCAAGATCCGTGAAAAAGAAGTCCGCAGGCACTTCGGAAATGCGGTCAAACGACAATATCGACCAAAAAATAAATAGTGATGAATACATAATTGAGGGGCGCATAGTAAAAGTTCCTCCTGAATCTAAGGAAGTGCTTGAAATGAGTGACGATGACCCCGGTCTTCGCCAATGGATGCAGGAGCAGGAAGAAAAATGGAAAAAGAAACATCCGAATCTTACTCGAGAAGAAATGGATAAAAAAATTGATGCAATTCTAGAATCCGAAAAAGAGCTTCGAAAAAAATCGAAATACTAACATTCATCTGTTTCCATGCCTTTCAGTCTTCTCCTAAATTCTCCACTGCTACCAGATATCCGAACGGTCGTTTTTGCAGCGTAATCAGATTCAATGTCTGGACTATGCGGAACTACACAGCGTGAGATTTTTGTATGAACCAATGCCAATTTTATTTTAAATTCCCATTTATAAATAAATGGGCCCAGTAGGACTTGGTCACTGGTCAAAATTTGCGGCGCAAATTTTGCCATCGACCCCGACTCGCCGACCACCCACAAGTGGGTACCCGGTCAGCTCCGTCTTTCAAGTCCTGCTGTAAAGTTGCCAACGCTGCGCTTGCTCGCGTTGGCTTTATTTAAATTCCCATTTATAAATAAATGGGCCCAGTAGGACTTGAACCTACGACCCACCGGTTATGAGCCGGTTGCTCTAACCAACTGAGCTATGGGCCCCTCACAAAAATCCCTCGGTTAAGATTCGGTATTGCTACTACCCCCGCCTGTATTTTCATCTTCAAGAAAAGCTCGAAGTTTTTTACTGCGGCTAGGATGTCGAAGTTTTCTCAATGCCTTAGCCTCAATCTGACGAATCCTCTCTCGAGTAACATTAAAGTCTTTACCGACCTCCTCTAAAGTATGATCTGATTCTTCTCCAATTCCAAAACGCATACGCAAAACCTTCTCTTCACGGGGAGTTAATGTCGACAATATCCTTCTTGTTTGTTCTGAGAGAGAAAGGTTCATCATAGCTGTCGATGGGTTCACAACTTTTTTGTCTTCAATAAAATCACCTAAATGGCTGTCCTCTTCTTCGCCAATAGGTGTTTCTAAAGAAATAGGTTCTTTTGCAATTTTCAAAACATTTCGCACTTTGTCCACAGGTAAGTCCATTTTTTGAGAAATTTCTTCTGGTGTTGGCTCACGCCCTAATTCTTGCACCAAAATTCGAGAAGTACGAATGAGCTTATTGAGAGTTTCAATCATGTGAACTGGAATACGAATTGTTCGAGCTTGATCAGCAATGGCCCGAGTAATAGCTTGCCTAATCCACCAGGTCGCATAAGTACTAAACTTATAACCTCTTCTGTATTCAAATTTATCAACAGCTTTCATAAGGCCAATATTGCCTTCCTGGATAAGATCTAAAAACTGCAAGCCCCTGTTTGTGTATTTTTTGGCAATACTTACAACCAAACGAAGATTTGCCTCAATTAATTCATTTTTAGCAATGTCTGCTTTTTGCTCAGCCGTTTTAATTCTGACATAAGTGTCTTTAAGTTTATCAATGGGTAAATTAGCTTCAACTTCGATTTGCTTAAAATCTTTTCTGATATTTTTTTTCTTTTTATCAAGTTGTAAAATTTTTTCCTCTGATAACTTTGTTCTGGCAAGGTGCTTTTGCACGTTTTTATCATCAGAACTTACAATTTTAATAAACTGTCGAAACTCTAATTCGTTTTTAAATCGCGCCTTTCGCAGACAGTTTTGAATTTCCCTCTCACCATTGTTGATGACAGTTACATAATCTCGAAATTTATCGACAATTTTGTTGATAGTCTTACGGTTCAAATTCAGTTTGCGAAATACTTTAACGACTTCTATCCTTTCTTCTGCAAGCTGGCTTCGCAAATCCAGGAGTTGCTTTTTCTTAAGACTGCGAATCGACATTTTGTTTTCAATTTCAGCGATTCGGTCCTGATAAGATTCAAGTTTTTTGATAGCTTTTAATGTTTTGTTAACATAGGTGTCTTCGTTCTCCATGCTGTCTTCTTCATCAACATCACGCAGAATATCTCGAATGCGAATCTTTCTTTTTTTAAGTCTTTCGCCCAAGTGTAAAATTTCATTGATGCCGATTGTGGAGCCCAAAACGATGTCCAAAACTTCAATTTCACCTTCTTCAATTTTTTTCGCAATATCGACTTCCCCAGTTCGAGTGAGGAGTGAAACAGATCCCATTTTCTTTAAGTAAAGTCGGACCGGGTCATTGGATTTTGCAGAAGTATCCTCTTCATACTCATAAACTTCTTCTGTTTCTGCAGCGTCATCCTTTGTTTTTTCAAATTCATCTTCACTTTCAACGACGTTGATCTCCATTTCATCAAACATATGCATAACTTCATCAAGGGCCTCTGTGGAATCAACATCCTCGGGCAAGGCTTTATCGATTTCGTCATAGGTGAGAAACTTCTTCTCTTTTCCAAGGTCGACTAACTTTTGAAGGTTTTTGCTTTTTTTGAAATCAAGAAGTCCCTTGGATTTTTCCCCTTGGGCTCCAAGATCTTGTTTTTTACCCACTTGCAATGGATCCTTCTCTTTTGAAATTTTTCCTTTCTTTTCATGGGAAGTTTTTGTAGAGTTTTTTTCGTTCTTTTTGTTAATCTTCACCGTGTGAGCTCCTATTTTTTTCTTTTTTGTTTCTTTCATAATTTTTTTTGAGTTTTACCTTCCTCCTTTAATTTTTTTTGCTGCAAAACCAAATTCTGATAGGCCTGCAATATTTTAGGATCATCCTCTTTTTTCAATTCTGTAAGTAGTTGGCTTTGTACACGAATCAAAAATCGCAAGCGAATTTTTTTACAACAATCATTAACCAGTCTTTCGCCAAGGCTTTGAAGAGATGCCTCCAGGAGAAGACGTGCAACAAAAGATGGTTGATCACAGAGCCCTACTATATCGGAACTTTTGAAATTTTCTTTTTCAACATAAAGTTTCATGAGAAGCTCAGCCACCCGTCTTAATTCTGAGTGAGAAATCAAATCAATAATATCCGCCTCCCGAATCAAGTCGATAAACTTTTTATCTTGAAGCAAGGCTAGCACAACTGTTTTTTCTGACATATCCATTGAATTAACTTCAGATTTTGGAATAGATTTGCTCTCGGGCAGTCGCTGGCTGTGTTTCATTCGATCCATTAACAGATGAACCCTATTTTCTTCAATGTCTAATCTTTCTGCAATTTCTTTAATATAGAGATTTCTCTGAATGAGGTGGGGGACCTCTTGAACATAAGGTAAAATTTCATCTAAAACTTTTGATTTTCCAGTAATAGAATTTCCACAGTCTTGTGACAATGAATCAAGCAGATAGAGCACATAATCTTTTGAGTTCTTAATTAATTTCAAGAGTTTTTCTGCGCCATATTTTTTAATGTAATCGTCTGGGTCCAAGCTATCAGGAAGAATAACAATTTGTCCGCTCATTTCTTCTTTTAATAAAAGGCTTAAACTGCGTTTTACAGCTTCAATACCTGCCTTATCGCCATCAAAAAGCATTATGATGCTACGAGTATAACGTTTGATCAACCGGATTTGATCTTGTGTCAAAGCCGTGCCTAAGGGAGCCACAACGTTTTTAATGCCTTTGTCGTAAAGGGAAAGAACGTCAAAATATCCTTCGACAACGATCACAGAATCATTTTCAGCAATATGTGCTCTGGCCTGTGCCAATCCGTACAGATTAAGACTTTTATTATAAACGGGAGAATCCTTAGAATTGAGGTATTTTGGCTGCCCTTCTTTTTCTAGTGTTCTTGCACCAAAGCCCACAATATTTAGGTGAGTATTCTGAATGGGAAACATAAGCCTATTTCGAAAGTAATCATAGATGTTATCATTATTTTTTGACACAGCAGCTAACCCTGATTCTAAGATAAGGTCACGAGAAACTTTCTTTTTCAAAAGAGCTCCCGATAAAAACTGCCACAAATTTGGAGAAAAGCCCAGTTTAAATTCTTCTCTTGTCTTCATTCCAATGCCTCGGTTTTCAAGGTAATGCCTGGGCTCTAAGGCGTTTGCATCCTTCATAAGGTATCGGTGATATTGTTCCATTCCCCATCGATTCATTTTTAAAATGGTTTCTTTTTTGTTCTGAGTTTCTGTTTGTTTCTTTTCATTTCTATCGTCGTTTTCAATTTTAACCCCTGCCTTGGGTGCCAGTTTTTTCACTGCTTCCACAAAAGAAAGGGATTCAACTTTCATGAGAAATGTAAAAACATTACCCCCTGCACCACAGCCAAAACAATGAAAAATCTGCTTTTCAGAGCTTACTACGAAGGACGGAGTCTTTTCGCCATGGAAGGGGCATAGTCCCTTAGAGTTTCTCCCCGCCGATTTCAAACTTATGTATTCAGAGATCACATCGACAATATCAAGTCGCTCTTTGATAAGATCAATTTGATCTTCTGGTATCATCATTATTAATTACTTAATGATTTATTTTTTTTGATGAATTAATTAATAAAACGTTTTTTTCTTTTTAAGAGCGCGTTTTATGGCAGCTACGGCTTTTTTCTTTTTTCGAACACTGGGCTTTTCATAGTGTTCTCTTTTTCGAATCTCTGAAAGTATTCCAGCTTTCTCACATTGTTTCTTAAATCTTTTAAGAGCTCCTTCAAAGGATTCTCCTTCTTTGATTTTTATTCCAGGCATGCGTTTCTCTCCCCTCCAATTTGAAGCATTAGATTTCACGACTACTAAAGGCCTAAAATAAAGTCAATTTATTCATCCTTTTAGAATACCTTGGGCTTTACGCCCAAGGACTAATGATGCGAATAACCCCGAGTCTCGTCGAAGCGTAGCGGCGACGGACGAGAGGGTCTCCTGCGTAAATGACGTGGATTCATTTGCCTTAATAGTAGCCATGTGTTAGGGATTCCCCACCGCTTTTTATGCGTGCATCATAGGAACTTATTCATGAAAAAAATTGCTTTATTCGCCTTGGTGACAGTACTACTTTTTATGGGCTGCAGGTCCTCTTCACCAGAGTTTGATTCAAGCAATGAAGCCATAGCGACTGAAGCAAAAAACATCTTATCTTCTGAATATTATTTTCCTGATGGACAAGCTAAGAGGCTTTCAGGGCTTCGAGATGCCTACGTGAGAAATGTTCTTGAAGAAGCACGAAGGGAACTAAATTCTTATACAGCTAGTGGTGATGAGCAGCGATTACAAAAGGCCCAATGCCTTATTGAGAATGCCAAAAAAATCTCTGATGCCACCTATATTTCTCCCAATAGTTTGGGGAGTGAGCCTGAAATAAATTTTCAACAAGGTGTAAAACATGTCAATTTTGATTGGCAATGGCCTGCAACGAACTATTGGGTCTATATAAACCCAGATGATCCAAATAATAGATTTAATAATGATTCCAAGACTACCGTGTTTTCAGATTTTCTTATTTATGGGAGTATTTCAGTCATTGGGTCACCCATCTTTTTACCCTTGCTGGTTGTTATATCATCAACGTGTGCTAGCTTTGATGTCATCTATAGCTTTCTCTCTTGGGATACAGAGCCTGGGGACCCTGCTTTCATCCCACTTTCACCCATCGATCAAAGTTTAAAAATTAAATTAGCTGCTTTTGATAGCCAGATTTTGGGTGCGCAATCTTCACAATTTTCTTCTGAGAACTCACAACTGAATAACACAACTGGTGAATTAGGCACTGGCAATGGTTCCTCCACTTTTGAACTCGTTATGACGTACACAGTTGAAGCATTGGGCGAGCTTGAAAATGCCTTTCGAGGAACTATTCTCTTGGATATTCCAGAAATTATTCACCCAACAGAAAAAAGCGTGTGGTCACCTTCTACGTGGTTTTCTTCAGATAGTGAAAGTGTTTACAGCCTTTGGGCAAAGGCCTGTAGTTTTGTTGATCGTCATTATAGTACATTTTCAGGTCGTGAAATTTTTGATGTGTATGATCACGTTAGCGTCGATGGGAAAAACTCTGCCATCATAAGGCTTAGAAAAATATATGAAGTGGGCCCTGATTCTTTAAAAAAAGAGTCCGTGGGCTTTATTAATTTCAAACTGAAGGATTTTGAGATGCCGGGTGTGCATCTTCAAATAAGACAAGTTTTAGATACATCTGTGCAGAATAATGAAAGTTTCCAAGAAGCACCTGAATCTGCTGTGCAGGATCCACTTTTAGAGGGATATAAGTATTTGGGGGGGGAGAAGAATTGATGAATTATATTGTCGCGGGTCCTGCCTGCCTTCACCCCCAACCGACGGCTTCGGCCAGTAGGCCTGCAGGCGCTCGTTGGGGGACCCCCTACGGCAGTCACCCGCTTCTAATATATGTGTTTTTTAGTATTTTGGTTGGGTGGTCGTTTGCAAGGGGGGAGAAAACGAATGTTGAGCTTGTTCAGGAAGGCCTGATAGAAAGTATTACCCTTCTTAAAGATCCCAAACCTACAACATTAAAATTTGAAAAATCTGTAAAAAACTTTCGAAATATTCTCTCGACAATGAGAGAAAATTGCACCCAGAATAATCCTGTCCAAGCTATCGAACTTGTTGATTTTGGGCTCGACCTTGTCCATTTAGCTTTGTGGGAGATAGAAAAGAGTGAATCAGATCAAGCTTTGTTTGATAAAAAATGGGGACGTGGGTTTTTTGCCTATTTTAAAGTTTTAAGTAATGCGTTGGCTGGGATAGAAAAAACGCATGAAATTAAAAATTTCGTTCGCGTGCGCACAAGTACAGGAGACATTATAGATTCCAAGGGTAGGCAACAACACGATTGGTCTGTGCAGAAAATTTACAATAGCTTTCTCGCATTTAAATCATGCCCTAATGATTTTGACCATAGAGAGCGTGTACAAGATTGTCTTAATGCTTTTTTGAGAACGCTTGAAAATGAAAAACAATTTCTCAGAGGCCCAGCCTCGTTTCTTCCTGAATACCGTAAGGCCCAGGGTGAAAAGATTGAGGTAGAACTAACAAAATTTATTTCTTCCGGTAAGGCATATTGGCAATATCCGATTGATTCAATTGAGAGGTTTAAATCCTTATGGGAAGATCTTATTTTGAAAGTTTTAAAATTCCCTCTAGATTCTTTTCCTTTGGTTTTAAACTCTGAAAATACGTTTTATTCTCAACCTTGCAATATGATAAATCTCGCTACCCTCCTCCAAGAATCTTACGAAACCTATAAAAAAGAGGGTTTAGAAGACAATGGAATCTATTCACTCAAGGCTCTTAACAGTTTTACAATGTGGGGAGTGAAAAAAATCTTGAATGATGAAAACAATAAACGGCATGTATTATTTCCTGTTTTGGAAAAATTATTTTCAGCAGAATCAGAAAATTTCGCATTTGAAATGAATGATTCAAATTCAACTGAAGTGTTATTGTTGATCTTGAACGCGATGGATTCAATGTATTTAGCTTCTGAATTTATTTCCCTTTTTCCATTGCAACAAAAAGCATTACTGGGTTTGATTCTTCTTTTCGATTATGAAACAACCTTGGCGTATCAAAATCAAATGAATCCAGATTATTACTACCCAAGCTTTAAACTCAATTCTCTCATCCGGTTTTCAAGGGCACTTCAAGAAATTTTAAAGGAAGATAAAAATCTTCAATCTTCTTTTATTCAAAACTATGTTTTTGCACTGTATGAAGCTTGGATTGGAGATGATGTGAGCGGGATAAGCCCTTTGGGCTTTGCTAACTGTACTCAACGTATGAGCGCTTTTTTAAGTCTGATTTATAAATCTATAGATAACAAAACGGAATCAACTGAATTGGAAGCTTTAGGGCACACTCCTTTTCAAGTTATGACTCAGAGTATTTCTTTCATGGAGCGCCTTCTTATCAATAATTTTGAAAGTTTTTTTTCCGATACCTCTATTCGTGTTTCTTTAGGGGAAAACGGCAAGTCTGTGGGGGCTCAGGTGGATCACTGCATAGCCGTGGTCCAGCAATTTCAATTCAAAACGCCACTGCTTAAAGATGAGCTATTACAGCGCTTGACACAGTTAAAAGAATCAATTGATGCAGAATTAAAGCGAATCAATCAGAGTGGGGAGTTTAAAGGATGGTTATTGGTTTCGCGCAAGCTTGTGGAACATGTGGCAGAGCTTCCCGTGCCAAAGCGAATGGGTGCGATAAGTGTTTTTAAGCCATTGCCGTCGCCTCCCCCTGTGTTCTCAGAGGAGGATTTACAGAGGGGAGAGAAGGGAAATATGGATTCTTCGCCTGCGGCTCTGAATGACAGAAATGAAGCTCAGGATGACAAAGTGAAAAGTCAGAATGATGGTACGAATGTTTATACTGTAGAAGATTATGAAAATTTTTTAAAAAAAGTTCAAAAAAATCTTGAAGAAGTCTTGAAAATGATGAAGTAATTTTTTCACCCTCCCCCTAACACCCCCCATCAAGGGAGGGGAGAATGAGTGATCACAAATTCAGTCTCGAATCCGTTCTATATGTGCCCCAAGACCTTTCAGTTTTTTTTCTATTTCTTCATAGCCACGATCTAAGTGATAAACACGGTTTATTTCTGTTGTACCGCTCGCCATGAGACCTCCGATGACAAGACATACGCTGGCTCTAAGATCTGTAGCCATGACAGGAGCACCTTTAAGAGAAACGCCACCTTCAATGACTGCAGAATGGCCCTGAATCTCAATCTTGGCTCCCATTCTTTGCAATTCACATACATGCATGAATCTGTTTTCAAAAATATTCTCTACAATAATACTTGTGCCACGGGCTCGTGTCGCTAAAACCATCATTTGAGCCTGCATGTCAGTTGGAAAGCCAGGATATGGCTCTGTTGAAAGCTTAATATTTCTTAAATCTCTTCCCTGGATTCTTATTTTTTGAAATTCATTTGATACTGCGATATCTGCACCCATTTCTTCTAACTTAGAAAGTATGGCTGTAACATGTTCAGGATCACAACCCAGTAATGTGACGTCTCCGCCTGTTGCCGCAGCGGCAACAAGGTAAGTTCCTGCTTCAATTCTGTCTCCCATCACGGTGTAATGAACACCTGATAATGAGGGCTTACCCTCTATTTCAATTCGAGAGGTCCCTTCACCGCTTATTGTGGCTCCCATTTTCTTAAGACATTTGGCAAGGTCAACGATTTCAGGTTCTCTTGCTGCATTGTCCAGAACAGTATGGCCGTCGGCTAAAACAGCTGCCATCATGAGATTTTCAGTCCCTGTGACAGTAGGAGTCTCAAAATAAATAGGAGCTCCTCTAAGTTTTTTTGCTGTCGCAATGACATATCCTTCTTCAAGGCGAATATCGGCGCCTAATTTTTGTAAAGCGCTCAAATGAAGATTAATGGGGCGTGCCCCAATAGCGCATCCCCCGGGCAAAGCAATTTTGGCATATCCGCAACGTGCCAGAAGTGGCCCTAGGGCCAGAACAGAAGCTCGCATGGTTCGAACTAAGTCATAATGAGCGAAGGGATTCTTAATAGATAAAGCTTGAACGTGGGATTGATGTTCCCCCTCATCTATCGCAACACCAAAGCTTTTTAAAATTTTATAGGTTGTCGCAACATCTCTTAAATGAGGAATGCGATCAAAAAAACAAGGTTTATCTGTGAGGAGGGAGGAAAAAAGAAGAGGAAGAATAGAATTTTTTGCGCCACTGATAGAAACTTCACCTTTTAAAGGATAACCGCCTTCGATGATAATCTTATCCATAGATCACCTTAAAAATGCGATTTCTTCCTGAGTAATCAGGAATCACTTCTATATTTTTGTAATGCGTATTTCTCTGACAAATGTTTAACAATAGCTTTTCTTGTCCTGGGGCCATCTCCATGAGAATAACTCCACCCGGATTTAAATAAAGAGGCGCCTTTTCTAAAATGAGTTTATGAAAATCGATGCCCTCAAGGCCACCATTTAAAGAGATTGTAGGCTCATACTCTAAAACTTCAGCTCGAAACGTGTCGATGTTGTCTGTTGTACAATAAGGGGGATTTGAAATAATAAGATCAAATTTTTCACCTTCC
>JACOXK010000143.1 GCA_016182335.1 Deltaproteobacteria bacterium
AAAAAAACGTTGGAAAAATTGATTGAGTTCATCTATTTCGTGAACATCGTGTAGAGCTAAGATTCCTTGTGCTCTGATTCTTGGAAGCTCAACCCCAAGAGCAGCTGCAGCTTGAGCCACTGCCATTCTTACTGCAGGAGTGATGATGCTCGGGTCTTCTAGGGCTCGTTTGCTAAGATAAAACATACTTACAGTACGAACAGAAATGTCTGTTTGGGGTTGAATTCTAAAAATGAGGGAGCTCACATATCGTTCAACCGCCCCTTCATGCTTATGAATGTGCCTCCATAAAGTAGTAACAAGCTCTCTTTGAACAAGGAAGTTTTCAAAAGGGTCATTAAACATCTCTTCCAATTTCTTCATAACTTCATTCTCAATTTCTTCATAAAAACCTAAAAGAAGTACAGCCAAAGCCTTCACACAGGCTTGTATATCGATATTGATGGCCTCATCCTTCGATGCGTATTTGAACTCAAGAAGTTGTTTTAATTTTATATAAAGCGTCCTATCTGTGAGGACAGGTGTGCGTCTGATGCGTTGATATTCTGAAGCCGCAGCGTTACCAACAGCGCAATAAAGAGCCTGTAAATAGCGGTAGTCTTGATTTCTTTTGATTGTTTGAATGATGAGATGAAGGGCATCTTCAAATTGCATGTTGGAAAAAATATGCATAAGGATGGCTGCCTTATGATAAGGGTGCGTTATTTCTAGATGGAGCAGTGGTGCTAGTTCAAGTGGTGCTTTAGTTTTCAATAGTTGGCGAATTGTTTCATCTTCTTCTTCGGTGGGTGTGTCGTCATCGACAACAGGAATATCGGTATCCGTTTCAGACCCAAGTGATGTGAGAACTTGGGGGTTTGAGAAATTGACATCAGGACTTTGTGGGGTCTGAGGTTTTCCGGTGCTACGATCCGCTTCCTCCAGAAGAATAGGCGGTAACTCTGATATTTGATTTAAGAGCATTTCTTCAGCACTAGTTAAGGCAGGACCAAATCCGTGCTTTCGCAATAATAATGGAACTCGGGCGTCTACACCTATTTCTTCAATAGCAATATTAATAAGTCCTAGAAGGCGATTATTGTCCAGACGTTCAGTATTAAATGGACCTAAAACAGTAGCAGCCCTTGTCCATTGAGCCTCGTTAAATCCTTGGTTTCGAAAGGCAAGTTCGAGATTGATGAGTTGACAGAGAAAAATAATTCCATAGTCGCTCACTCTCCACTCTGATTGCATTCTATCGATGAGGTCTTGAATGAGAGTTCCGCCTTCTCGTGCTACAGCTAGGACGAGAAATTTATCGATTGGACTAGGGGCATTAAATAGAATCCGAAAAAAGAGCCAGTTCTTATTATCTCTAGCTCCGCGAATAGTATTTTTTTTATCTTCGATTCCATTGTCACCTGGTCCTGCGCTATTTCCAAAGCCAGTGTCAGAAGGAGAGTCGCTATTTTGAATAGCCAATGGATCATGAAAATGGGAAGACGAAGAGTCTGTTTTTAAAAGTTCTGAAAGAATTTTAAATTTTTTTGGGTTGGCTTTTGCTAATAGGTGGAGAGTAGAGTTTTCTTGGGTTTGATAAACACCAATGAGTTCACCCGTTTCGTCATCATATTCAATAATAGAAACATTGTGGGGTTTTGGTTTGTCATCTTGTTGGGCGTTGCTTTTGTCATCCTGAGCCAAAGGCCATTCGCTGTTGCTCAGGGTAAACTCCGGATCGATATTTATATTTAAGATTGGCACGTCGCCCTGCTGGGCTCCACGCAATGACAGTGAAGTGTCCTCTTGTGTTCCTCGCAATGACGATGATGTTTGAGGTTTTACAATGGGTTCTTCAAGAAGTTGGATACTTCCTTGTCTTGGAAGTGATGGTGGAAACGCAGATTCACCTAAGAAGTTTGTTGTTCTACCTCCTTCAAAAGTAGAAGCAAAATCAGCAGGAGTAAATTCTGGCATTTCACGGGCGTGGATGTAGGGATCGGGTTTTAAAAAAATGTCATCGCGAGGTCGCCAAAGGGAGGCGTGGCGATCTAATATTTCTTCTATTACCCAAAGCCTCACCAGATTGAGCACCCATGAGAGCACCCCCTGTAAGATATGTCGCTACTGGGTAAGCAGCTGCAGCAGCAGAAAAAGTTGCGGCGGTGGGTAGCATAACGGCCGTATTAAGAGCACATCTTTCTGTCCAGGTGGAAGGAAGTGGTCTTTGAAGTCTTTGTGCGTCCCACTCTTGAAGAGTTGTAAAAAGAGCAGAAAGGCCAACGACAGCAGATGTTCCTAGAGGGCCAAGAAAAATAACAGCTCCTACTTCTACACCAGCCACAGTAGTAAGAGCAGCAGCGGAACCCACAACTTTTAAGTTCCAATTAAGAAAGTGCATGCTGTTTTGGCTGACAGGAAGGATAGAAGAGGCAGCCCCACACATGACAGACCAAGGGTCTTTATTATATTTAATACTCAAATAAGCAGAATCATCTAAGAGGCGTTGTTCTATTTCTTTTTCTTTAAGAACATCTGCATAGATATTAATAAGGTCTTCCTCACTAATAATATCTTTGTTTGGAAACCTCACATGAATAAGAGTTTTAGAACCTAATCCTCCACACTTGTGTTTCTGAAGAAGATATTTTTGAGCTTCTGAATAAAGGTAGAGAGCAGCATTGTGAGTAATGGCATATTGCGCGGGGTCTGCCAAAGTGACGAAAAACGGCACTAAAAGTGACAAAATCTGGCATAAAATAAGCTTTTTAAGCATTAAATAGCTCCTCGCAACAACTGCACCAAGTGAACAAAGCAAAACACAAGCCATACTTATAACATAAATTAAATATAATATTAAGAACTGCCCGAAAGTGGGGTCAGGTCGTTTGTTGACCAATACTTTCCAATGAATGAAACCTAAGTATGATGAATAAAGTATTGGTCAACAAACGACCTGACCCCATTCTATAGAGAGTTTTGAATCAAGCTTGAAACGTATTCGAAGTCAGCGGATTTATGCACAATGTCTAAGTTCTCTGTGTCTATAACAAGACGTTTGCCTTCTCTATAATACTCAATCCACTCATCATAGTGACAATTCAGTTGTTCTAAATACTCCTTGGGAATGCTCATTTCAAAGTTTCTCCCTCTTTGAGCAATTCTTTTGATGAGCGTACCCACAGAGGCTCTTAAGTAAACAAGAACATCCGGAGGTTTAAGGTAATCCGTCATCGTTGAAAAAAGTTCTTTATAATTCTCATAATCTCGATTGTTAAATTTTCTCTGCAAGTACAGATTTTTTGCAAAAATTTCAACATCTTCATAAATGCTTCGATCTTGCACGACAATTCCCTCTTGATTCATCATTTCTTTCTGATGTTTAAATCTTTGAGAGAGAAAATACACCTGAAGGTGAAAAGACCACTGATTCATATCTTTATAAAAATCAGAAAGATACGGATTCGTATCAACAACTTCAAAGTAAGGTTTCCATCCTAATTGTTTGCTAAGCATCGACGTGAGAGTCGATTTTCCAATGCCAATATTACCTGCGATTGAAATAATTCTATTTTTCATATACGCATCATGTCATCCTGCCTGTCCTCCGTAGCCTTGGCGGAGGAGGAAGGCTCCCCTTTGTAAATATTTATTTTTTTTGTAATCTGTTCCTTAATAGCCTGATAATCTTGCGGGCGAGCTACAAAATCTAGGTTTGTTGTATCAATAACTAAAATATCACTGGCCTTATAAGTCTCAAAAAAAGCATCGTACTGCCTACAAAGAGTGGCAATATATTTTTCATCCATGTTTCTTTCAAAAGGGCGGTCTCTATCCTGAATGCGCTTCATAAGAGTTGATACGTCACTTCGAAGATAAATGACAAGATTTGGAGAGATGATTTTAGAATGAATACCATAGAAAACGAGAGAAAAAATTCTAAAATCTTCTGCACTCAGATTAATTTGAGCAAAAATTTTATTTTTATCAAACAAATAGTCACAGACGAGCATTTTTTCTTTTTTTTGCAAAGAATATTCTAGTTCTCTTTGCTGACGAAACCTTGCCAATAGGAAAAATATCTCAGTATCAAAAGCAAATTTTTGTTTATCTAAATAGAAATGACTTAAGAAGGGATTGTCTTCTACGATTTCATAATATTGTTGAGCATTAAAATCTTTTGACAAAAACTTTGTCAGAGTTGTTTTACCAACCCCAATGACGCCTTCTATGACGATGTACCCAGACACTGAAGTACATCTTAAAAAGAAATTCTTTATTGGCAAGCGAAAAAAACTGCCTGGCAGATTTAGCCAAAAAAATGCCACCCTTTCTTTAAAATAAATCGAGAAACTCTTGCAAAATCCTTCCCAGTGGGGTTTGTTTTCGATGCCTTGTTTTGTGAATGCTCTCATAGCCATTAAATTGTGAAAAGAATTCCTGATAAGTCAGAGAACTGCGTGAAGAAATAGTTTCTTCGCTGCCTAAAATCAAGCTTGGGTCAGTTGTAAAATCTTTCAATGTAGCCCATGAATTATTTTTTAAGAAAATCTTTTGATTCGCTGCATGAACAATGCGCCATTGTTTTTCAAAATAGACAAATGAAAAAGTTCTTTGCTTCTCGGGTTCTATTGTTTTAAGAGTTGCCATATAGGCAGGAATGCCAGCATAGTTGCACAACAGTGTGAAGATATCCTCGACTTGTTCGTCAACACCATAACCTCGAATAATAATATGGAGTGGATGGTCATCAATAACAGGTAATTCTTGCGGTTGCGGTTTAATATTGTTGCGCGTCCACTTCATGAGAACCTTAATTTTTTCTTCCCGAGATTCAATATTTTTTGTGATTTGAGAGGCTAGATATCGATAATGGAAGTGTCGATTTAAAAAACTATCTAACTTTAAGTACAAAGGTAGTGAACGAGTAGTAACGATTCCGTCAACCCCTTGCATATAAGTTACTTCAACGCAGAGTAATTTAATGCACAGCACAAGAGCTGCAACAACCAGAAGCCCGATCAAAATTTTTTTTATTTTTTGCATCTTATTCTTCATACTTACCCCTTAATGCATCCTAAAGGACGAATTCTGGCAACTTTATAAGTGAGGCCTTCAATGTCCATAGAGTCCACGACAGTTTCAACGTCTTTATACGCTTGGGGCATTTCTTCGGCGAGTGTGTGCCTGCCTTTGGATAGGACATAAACGCCTTTATCTTCAAGCTCTCGATAAATAGCTCGTCCCTTGGCTTGTTTGACAGCTTCTCTTCTGGAAAGTTGTCTGCCTGCTCCATGGCAAGAACTGCCAAAGCTCTGGTTCATTGCTTTTTCTGTTCCTACAAGCACAAATGAAGAGCGTCCCATGTCACCTGGCACTATGACGGGCTGTCCTACGTGCCTATACTTTTCTGGAGTTTCTTGCACGTTTGGGCCAAAGGCGCGTGTAGCCCCTTTGCGATGAACACATAATTTTTTTTGAACTCCGTCAATTTCATAAGTTTCAAACTTAGCAATGTTGTGACACACGTCATAGAGAAGTTGCATTTCATGTTGGGACACTCCTAATACACTTTCGAAAACTTCTCTGGTTTTATGCATCATCACCTGTCTATTCGTCCACGCAAAGTTAGCAGCAGCAGCCATGCTACTCAAGTACTCATGCGCTTCATCTGATGCCAAAGGGGTGCAAGCTAACTGTCGATCGGGAACATAAATCTCATATTTTTTAAGAGCAGTTTGCATTTTATCTAAAAAATCAGTACATATTTGGTGGCCAAAACCTCTGGAGCCACTGTGAATCATGATTGTGATTTGATTTTGAAAAAGCCCAAAGGCCTCTGCTACTTTCGAATTGTAAATTTTATCAATAACACCCACTTCAAGGAAATGATTTCCTGATCCTAAGGACCCAAGTTGGAGCGCTCCACGTTTGATAGCTCGGTCGCTTACAAATTCAAGACTTGCTTGTGTAAGACATCCGTTTTCTTCGATATGATCAATGTCGCTTGGTAATCCGTAAGAGTTTTCAATGGCCCACGCAGCTCCTTTTTTAACAATGTTTTGTAGATCTTTTGTGGAGCATTTGGCAACGCCCTCACTTCCCACTCCACATGGAATATTATTAAAGAGGACAGCCACGATTTCTTTCATTTTATTTTTTACTTTGTCCACCGTCAGAGGTGTTTTTAAAAGCCTGATGCCACAGTTGATGTCGAAACCGATACCCCCTGGGGAGATAACCCCAGTTTCTACATCCATGGCGGCAACCCCTCCTATGGGAAAGCCGTAACCCCAATGAATGTCTGGCATAGCGATAGAATATTTTTGAATTCCAGGAAGAGTTGCAACGTTCATGACCTGTTCTAGGCTTTTATCTTTGCGTATATCGTGAATGAGTTTGGCGCTTGCAAAAATCCTTCCAGGAACGAGCATCTTTCCAGTTTTTGGAATTTCCCATACGCATTCAGAAATTTGATGGAGTTCAATCACAGGTATCAAATATCAAAAACAATTCTTGTTTTAAAACCCTTCGATGTTTTTTCGATTTTAAGATCGGAATAGGTCACGGCTTTGACGTCTTTTTGGATGGAATGCATTTTGGGGTCGTAAGGGGCAAAACCTACTTTGGCTCTCAAATGGTTATTTTTTAAAGCTAAAACTTTAAAGTCACAAGCAATTTGTTGTTTTGTTTCAAAAATATAAGCAAGCTCAGAAAGCCATTTGACCAGAAGAGACTCATGGTCGTTTCCCTCTAATTGAATAATATAATCTTCCAAAGGGTGGCACTCTTGATTTTCAAGAAGAAGGTATTGATAGCCTTTGGCTGCTTCTTCAAATAATTTTGGTTTTGTTGTGGCTGAAATATCTAGAGCAACATCAGCTGTATGACTGATAACGCAGAAGGACATGAGTTCATATTAGCATATTATCTGGATTAAGAATCTTTTTTTGTTTTTGGAGAGGAAGGGGAGGGAGAAGGGGTGGATGGTTTGGATTTTTCAGAAGAAGTTTCTTTTTTTTCTGATGTGTCAGAAACTGTTTTTTTATCTTGAGTAGTCGAAACCGATCCTTCTGTTTTTTTTGAAGAATACAGGTCCTTATACCACCCGCCGCCTTTCAAATGAAAAGCTGCTTGTGAAACAAGTTTTTTTAGTTTTCCGCCACAGTGCTGACATGTGTCAGGGGCTGCTTCGTCTTTACGATAAAGAAAAACTTCCGAAACCTTATGGCAGCCTAAACATTCAAATTCATAAATCGGCATGAATAAATCCTTATAAATATACAAAAACGTTAGTCTTATTAGCATATTTTTGACACCTGGGCAATACGTTGTTAGATTTCTCGTGTGGAAATTTCACTTACAAGCGAACCAATCGACAAAATTCATGTGGATGCTATTGTTGCCGATCTTTATGCTCGAGATGTTCCCCTGAAGGGCCCTGTCGGTATGTTGGATTGGCGAATGTATGGTTTTTTTTCTAAGTTATTACTCGATCAGAAAATGACAGGTCGGCATAAAGAAACATATCTTGTACCTCTTAAAAACAAGGCCATGGCAAAAAATATTGTGCTCGTGGGTCTTGGGACAAAATATAAACTGTCTGAGCGCAAAGTGGCCGCCGTGATTCCCGATGTTCTTAAAACTCTGCGTAGGCTTAAAATTCAAAACTTTGTGTTGGTGCCGCTTGGATGGAAAAGTTTAGGTTATACAAAAGCTTTGAAAGTTTTTTTGCAAGAATTTCACAAATCAGAACCCCTGTTTCCCAATTTTTATTTCAAAAAAATGTGCATTTATGTTCCTGAAAGTGTTAGAGAGGAATCTATCAGAATGCAAAAAATGCTCCCTTTCATTCAGAAAAGAATTTCACATGTTTGATTCCTTGACAGATAAATTATCTGCGGTTCTTAAAAAAGTTCATTCCAGAGGAATCATAACTTCTGATAATATTGAGGACACGTTAAGAGATATTCGACTCTCTTTACTTGAAGCAGATGTTCACTATCGGGTTGTGTCGGATCTTATCTTGCACATTAAAGCTAAGGCGTTAGGCGAAAAAGTTCTTAAAAGCTTAACTCCAGGTCAAGTCTTTACAAAAATTGTTCAGGAAGAATTAACACAAGTAATGGGAGGTGAGCCTGCCGATATTTCATTGAATGCTGCTTCTCCTATACCCATCCTGATCTTAGGGCTTCAGGGAAGTGGGAAGACCACAACAACGATTAAGCTTGCTCGCTATTTAGAAAAAAAGAAAAAAAAGAGAGTCTTGGTTGTGCCCGCAGATACAACACGTCCTGCTGCCATAGAACAGCTCATTTTACAAGCTGCGAAAAATAATATTTCATATTTTAATACAAATCCCTCCTATGAACCTTCAAAAATTGTAAAGCTTGCATTAGAACAGGCCCAAAAAGAGTGTAAAGATTGTGTGCTCATAGATACGGCAGGGCGTCTTCATATTGATGAAAAATTAATGGATGAACTGCAACTTCTGCAGAGAAAATATCAACCCCATGAATCATTGTTGGTTCTTGATTCCATGACAGGGCATGATGCTGTTAATAGTGCACAGAGTTTTTGTCAAAAAATAAAAGTTACAGGGTTTGTTTTAACAAAGTTAGATGGTGATTCAAAAGCTGGGGCAGCACTGTCGATTCGTCATGTTACAAATATTCCTATTAAATTTGTTGGGTTAGGAGAGAAAGTTGAAGATTTAGATTTATTTTATCCAGATAGAATTGCCTCAAGAATTTTAGATAGGGGTGATATCATAGGGTTAGTTGAAAAAGTTCAAGTCTCTTTTGAAGAAAAAGAACAGCGTATATTGCATGCTTCGATAGAGAGGAGGGCGTTTTCGTTAGACGATTTCTTAGGCCACATTCGCATGATGAAAAAAATGGGACCTCTTGAAGGAGTTTTAAAGCATTTACCCGGTATGAAAACTCTTAAGGGTTTTTCTTTGGGTGCTGCCTCGAGGCAGATGAAAGAAACAGAAGCTATTTTGTGTTCTATGACTTTTGAAGAAAGAAGAAATCCTAAAATTCTCAATGGATCAAGGCGCTTGCGTATTGCGCGGGGCAGTGGTACGCATGTGTCTGCGATCAATCGGCTGATGAATCAGTATGAAACAGCAAAAAAAATGATGAAAAAAATGAAGCAGTTTAGTAGGCTCGGTTTCTAAATGTTGATAGAAATTGATATGCCCATAAATTATTTTAGACAAACAATGGAGGAGAGATGGCAGTAGTAATGCGTTTGGCACGACATGGCAAAAAAAAACAACCTTTTTATAGAATTGTTGCTTGTGATCAGAGATTTCCGCGCGATGGTCGATATTTAGATATTGTTGGATTGTACGATCCAAGAGCTGCTACTGGGAATGTTCGTGTAGAGATGGAAAAATATCAGAGTTGGTTGCAAAAGGGGGCAAAACCCACCCTTCGCGTGCGAGATATTGTAAGTTTGTCTACAAAAGTTGTCTAATTAAAGAGCTTTGAAGGAGGAGCCTCATGAAAGAGCTTGTAGAACTGATAGCGAAAGCGCTCGTTGATTTTCCGGACAAGGTTGAAGTAAATGAGATTATAGGTGAGCAAACATCGGTGATTGAGTTAAAAGTATCAAAGGAAGACCTTGGAAAAGTGATTGGGAAGCAAGGGCGAACAGCCAGAGCGATGCGAGTTTTGCTCAATGCTGCTTCCACCAAACTTAAAAAACGTTCTGTTCTTGAAATTCTTGAGTAAAATGGTTTTTTATTCTTTATGCAATTTGATGTCATTACACTTTTTCCGCAGTTCTTTGAAAGTCCGCTTAAACAATCTCTGTTAAATCGCGCTATAGAGTGTGGTCTTGTTGAAATAAAGCTGCATCATTTGCGAGACCATGGTGTAGGTCGTCATAAGGTTTGTGATGATGTTCCCTACGGCGGTGGCGGTGGAATGGTTTTAAAGCCAGAGCCCTTAAGCCAGGCCGTGGAAAGTATATTGCATGCAGAGTCGCCGCAGCCTTCAATGACGATATTACTATCTCCTCAAGGTGCTGTTCTAAACCAACAGAAGGTAAAAAAGTTATCTGAGCTGCAACGTGTCATTTTAGTTTGTGGCCGGTATGAAGGTGTTGATGAGAGATTTAGAGAATTGTATGTCGATGAAGAGATTTCAGTGGGAGATTATATTTTAAGTGGAGGCGAGGCAGCTGCATTGATTTTGATTGAGGCTGTGGCAAGACTGGTACCAGGAGTCGTTGGGAATCCAGAATCACTGTGTGATGAAAGTTTTGAGGATGACACTCTTCAGTATCCTCATTATACGAGGCCATTAGTTTTTTCTGGACAAAAAGTCCCGGATATTTTAAGGTCAGGCGATCATAAACAGATAAAACTTTGGAGAAAGAAGCAGGCGTACGATCGGACGAGAACAAGACGACCCGATTTATTAAAAAAACGAGGTAAAAATAATGAATCCTACAGTTAAAAAATTTTTAGATAAAAAAAGGAAGAAGCTGAATTTTCCTGCATTTCGGGTAGGAGATACTGTCAAAGTTTTTGTTCGAGTGAAAGAGGGAGATAAAGAGCGTACTCAAGAGTTTGAAGGACTTGTGATTGCCCTAAAGCGTGGCCCACAGGCCAGTGTTACAGTTCGAAAAATTTCGTTTAGCATCGGTGTCGAGAGAGTATTTCCTCTGCATGCTCCAGCTTTGCAGGGCATTGAGATTGTAAAACAGGGAAAAGTTCGACGTGCAAAACTATATTACATGAGAGGTTTACGTGGAAAGGCAGCACGATTGAGCGAAAAAGATCGTGCCATTCCAGGGGCTGAAAGTGCTGGGCTGATAGAGCAAGAGAGAGAAGCTTCAGTAGTCGTTGAAGAGAAAGCACAAGAAGAAAAGAAAGAATCCGCCTCCCATGCTCAAACCGCTTCTTGAGCAAGAGCTTCTTATAAAATACTCGCACATTGTTGGTGTTGATGAGGTTGGGCGTGGCTGTCTTGCTGGGCCGGTTGTTGCCGCTGCTGCTTGTTTCTTTGATTGGACTTTAATTCCAGGCATCCGAGATTCTAAAAAACTTTCTAGACCTCAAAGAGAAAACCTAACTAAAATTATTCCTTCCAAAGCCTATGTTGGCTATGGTGTTGTAAGTTCTTCTGAAATTGATGAAATCAATATTCATCAGGCAACACGTAAAGCCATGACCATAGCTCTACTTTCTGTTTTTCAGAGTAATGGTGGCGGGTCCTGTCCGACTTCACCCCCAACCGACGGCTTCGGTGCAGTAGCACCTGCAGGCGCTCGTTGGTTGGCCCCCTCCGGCGGCCACCCGACAGCACTCTTGGCTTGTGTTCTTATTGATGGCATTATTAAACTTGATATTCCTTATTCTCAACAATCCATTATAAAAGGGGATGCCGTGTGTTATTCTATTGCTGCTGCTTCTATCATGGCAAAAGTTTATCGGGACCAACTGATGTTTGATTATGATAAAATTTATCCAGGCTATGGCTTAAGTCAGCATGTTGGATATCCGACAGAGATTCATAAAAAAGCGCTGTGTAACTTGGGGCTCACATCCATTCATCGAAAAACATTTAGAGGAGTGAAAGAACATGTCTCTTAGAGAGATAGGTTTGAGTGGAGAACATATTGCCGTTTCCTACCTTAAGAAAAAAGGATACAAGATATTGGCGACAAATTTTCAGCTTCGATTTGGAGAGATTGATATTGTCGCTCAAAAAGGTCAAACCCTTTGCTTTGTTGAAGTAAAGACGAGAAATAATACGAAATTTGGAAATCCAGAAGAAGCCGTCAGCTTTCAAAAGCAAAAAAGAATCAGCCTTGCAGCAACCGTGTACCTTTCTGCCTATAAACCTGAATTTGAAGATTGTAGGTTTGATGTTTTAAGTCTTTTGATGGGTCATCCTATTCATATTAAGCACTATGAAAGCGCTTTTGATTCGCCACTAGGATGATGAAGCAGCCTTTTTATATAAAAAACATTCTATTTCGTTTAGAGCCTGAAAAAGCTCATCATCTTGTCCTCTCAAAATTAGAGTTTCTAAAAAACATTTCGGCCATTTCTAGAATTTTTAAAAAAAAGTATTTTTATACAAGTCCTGCGCTCAGATCAAAAATAGGTGGGCTAGATTTTATAAATCCAGTTGGTTTGGCTTCTGGGTTTGATAAAAATGGAATTGTAGATCATTTTTTTGAAGCATTAGGTTTTGGTTTTTACGAATTGGGTACGGTTACACTTAATCCACAGCAGGGTCATTCGGGAAAACGAATTTGGAGATTTCCTGATCAATTGGCCCTTGTGAACAGGATGGGTTTTCCAAACGATGGTGTAGATGCTCTGAAATTGAGAATCGAATCGAAGAGCAAACACGTGATAAGAGGTATCAGTATTGGAAAAAATAGGACAACCTCTCTAGAAGAGGCATCATCGGAGTATGCGCGATTGATTTCTAAAGTATTTTCTTGTTCAGATTATTTTTCAGTAAACATTAGTTCTCCCAACACTGAGAATCTTGCAGAGTTAGGGCATTTAAAATACTTCAAAAAATTCTTAGATGATATCGATCAAGCCAATGCCATTGAAGCCAAGAAGTACCAGGTTTTACCTAAACCTATTTTTATAAAGGTCTCTCCCGATACTGACGATAAAACACTTTTCGAGATGATGGGGCAGATTTTGGAAAGAAAAAACTTTGGAGTCATAGCTACCAATACAACGACAAATAGAAATCTTTTTTCTGCGCAAATGCCAGAGGAGGGGGGATTAAGCGGAAAGCCGCTTGCAGATCTTTCAACAAAGATGATTTCTAAAATTTATAAACTGACCCAAGGAAAAATTCCTATTATTGGTTGTGGCGGTATTTTTTCAGTAGCTGATGCACTTGAAAAAATCAAAGCTGGAGCCTCACTTTTACAAATTTATACAGGCTTTGTTTATTCTGGTCCCAAACTCATTCGAGAAATCAATCGTGGGATCGATGAAGAAGTTTCCAGGCTAGGGCTTAATCATTACACTGATCTTATTGGCCAATCTCGTGTGACTGGGGCTCATTAACTGTTTCTTCTGAAAAGTTGACATTTGAGTGATAAATATTAGATAAAAAGTGCAACTTTTCCTGGGGTGTCTGACTTGTTGCCAGACTGAGAGTAAACCCATAGAACCTGATCTGGCTCATACCAGCGAAGGGAGGATCCATGAGTGCCGAGAAGTTAAAACCAGCTTGCATCGATACAAATCCAAATTCTGAAAAAATTTATATTTCTGGAAAAATACATCCTGATATAAGAGTTCCTGTCAGGAGAATTTACTTCACAGGAAAAGAAAATATCGATCCCTCGGTCGCTAGCGCTTCTGGGGATGACAGATCTAAGGTTACAGAGAGCTCCCTTCTTGAATATGACACTTCTGGTCCGTATTCAGATCTAAACTATCAGCCCGATGTTCAACGCGGTTTAAATTCGCCTCGATCTGCATGGATTGAGAAAAGAAAAAATACAGGCGAGAATAATGTATCCCAAATGCATTACGCAAGAAAAGGCATTATCACACCTGAAATGGAATTTATTGCCATTCGAGAAAATGCTCTGATCGAGCAGTTTCAAGATTTTCAGTGTGATGGTGAACGCGAAAAAAGGCTTCAGGGCCAATCTTTTGGTGCAAGCCTCCCTAACACAATTACGCCTGAGTTTGTTCGATCTGAGGTTGCCAGGGGGCGAGCTATTATCCCAGCAAATAAAAATCATTCCGAATTGGAGCCTATGATTATAGGCAGAAATTTTCGTGTAAAAATTAATGCTAACATTGGAAACTCGGCTGTGAGTTCCTCTATAGAGGAAGAAGTTGAAAAATTAGTCTGGGCCACCAAATGGGGCGCTGACACAGTCATGGACTTGTCCACGGGGAAAAATATTCATCTGACGCGACAATCTATTTTAAGAAACTCTCCCGTTCCTATTGGAACAGTTCCCATCTATCAAGCGCTTGAAAAAGTTGGAGGTAAAATTGAGAATCTCTCCTGGCAGGTTATGAAAGAAACTCTTATTGAACAAGCCGAGCAGGGAGTTGATTATTTTACAATCCATGCCGGTGTTTTAAGAGAACATATTCCATTTACAAAAAAAAGAGTGACAGGAATTGTTTCTCGAGGTGGCTCTATTTTAGCCAGATGGTGCACGATTCACTCAAAAGAAAATTTTCTCTTCACAAATTTTGAAGAAATATGTGAAATTATGAAAGCCTATGATGTGAGTTTCTCGTTAGGAGATGGTTTGCGACCGGGGTGTTTAGCTGATGCTAACGATGAAGCTCAGTTTGCAGAATTAAAAACCCTTGGGGAGCTTACAAAAATAGCTTGGAAACACGATGTTCAAACCATGATTGAAGGCCCAGGACACGTGCCCATGCATCTCATCCAAGAAAACATGCACAAACAATTGGAATGGTGTGACGAAGCACCGTTTTATACTTTAGGGCCACTGACGACGGATATTGCCCCAGCCTATGATCATATAACAAGCGCCATAGGGGCTGCGATGATTGGATGGTATGGATGCGCCATGCTTTGTTATGTTACTCCAAAAGAACATTTAGGACTGCCCCATAGAGAAGACGTTAAACAGGGAATTATGGCCTACAAAATCGCAGCTCATGCTGCTGATGTTGCCAAAGGTTTTCCGGGAGCTAGGCTTAGGGATGATTGTCTTTCTCATTCGCGCTTTAAGTTTCACTGGGAAGACCAATTTAATCTTTCTCTCGACCCAGAAATAGCAAAAAAATTTCACGATGAAACCCTTCCTGCAGAGGGAGCTAAACACGCTCCATTTTGTTCAATGTGTGGTCCTCATTTTTGTTCGATGAGAATTTCTCAGGAGGTAGAGTGAAAAAACAAAAAGTAGCTATTGTCGGTGGTGGAATTCTTGGCAGGCTTCTGGCTTTAACGCTTATCGAAAGAAGAGAAGACAAATTGGAACTCTCTTTGTTTGATAAGAATATCGAATCTGGATTTGGTTCCTGCAGTTTTACAGCAGCTGGAATGTTGGCTCCCTTTGCAGAACTTGAAAAAGCTGAAACTGAAGTTTTCAAGTTAGGATTTGAATCACTTTCTCTCTGGCCACTCATTTTAAAAAAATGGTGTTGTGATGTGTTTTATCGAAACAGCGGAACACTTGTCGTAGCTCACACTCAAGAACAACAAGATTTAGATCTGCTTTCCTCTAAGATGAGAAAATACGAAAATTATTCATCAGAAATTCAGCCTCTTACATCTTCAGACATTCAAAATCTAGAACCAGATTTATCCAAAAAATTTCAGCGGGGATTATATATTTGTCATGAAGCTCACCTTGACGTTCGAGCTCTCTTGCCCTCTTTGAGTCAAGCGTTATCAGCATATAGAAATGTTCATCAGAATTTTGGAATCTATGTTGATGACGTGCAAGCTGGGAAAATTTTGCTGGGAAATCAATGGGTAGACTTTGATTGGGTGTTTGATTGTAGAGGTTTGGGGGCACAAGGAGCACTTCACGGTCTTCGAGGGGTTCGCGGTGAAATTATGAAGGTGAGGGCTCCAGAAGTTTTACTCAACCGTCCCATACGTCTTCTTCATCCTAGGTACCCACTGTATGTCGTTCCCCTGGAAAATCAGGAATATATTTTGGGTGCCACTCTGATAGAAAGTGAAAGCACGGACAATATTTCAGTTCAATCTGTTTTGGAACTTCTCTCTGCAGCTTATTCTATTCATTCTGGATTTGCAGAAGCTCAAGTTCTTGAATTCTCTGCTCAGTTAAGGCCTGCTTTTTCTGATCACTGTCCTCGAGTGATCGTCGAAGATCAGAAATTTTTAAGAATCAATGGATTGTACAGACATGGGTATTTAGTGTCTCCGGCGCTGTGTGAGAAGGTGGTTAGTATTTTTTGTGAGGTAAAATGAGAGCGGGCCCGGTCATGGATCACCCCCAATCGACGGCTTCGGCCGGTAGGCCTGGAGGCGCTCATTGGTGGTCCCCCGATCCATGCCACACGCTCACTTTTTTGGTTTATTTATGAGAATTGAATTTAATGGAAAGGGGGTTGCGATAGAAATCGGGAGGAGTTTAGAGAACCTTTTGGAAGATTTTAAGTATTCATCTGAGCATGTAGCTGTAGCGGTCAACGGAACATTTATTTCTAAAGATAAAAGAAGAAGGTATGTGCTGTGTGAAAATGATTGTGTAGAAGTTTTGAGCCCAATGCAAGGTGGATGATTTATGAATATTAGAGGAATTGAAATTACTATAAAAACAAGCGTGAGTAAGGATAATAAAATATTTTTTTTGGTTTTTAAAAATTGCATCTTCAGGTCTAATTATAGCCTAATGCAGGTTAAAACAATTGTCAACAATAAGATGCGCTAGGGAGGCGGATTTATAGGTAGTATGAAAGCATCAGTTCCACTTTACGATTAAAGCATCAAATAATTTGTCTATCGTTTTGTGATCCTTTATTCTTTTGCCCGTTTTTGTTAAAAAATGAATAGAGCTTTCGCCAAGTCTTCTTATCGCATTTGCTACGTTCATGTAGGCATCTGCTGTTGTAGGCTTTGTTTGAGCGAGTGAGGCTGCCTTTCTTTGGATTCCTCCAACGGAAGCAGCAAATGGGCGACCAACGGTTTCAACATCTTGTGCTGAGTTAATAAGATCAACATAGTATGTGCCGTACTCAGCAACAATCTCTTCCTCCGTGTCGTATTCAGGATAAATTTTCAGGTCTTCAAGAATGACCGGTGCGTTTTCAGTTATTTCTCTCATAAAGCCACCCTCAGCAATAG